>NZ_JAMBDT010000129.1:0-11712 GCF_025143765.1 Gordonia sp. p3-SID1431 | reverse complement strand
ACCCGTGGACACCTCGTATCCCATCGGCAGCATCGTCGACTTGTGCTCGAGGAAGGACTCGAGACCTTCTCGGCCGTTCTCACGGCCGATGCCCGAGTTCTTGTAACCGCCGAACGGTGACTCGGGATCGATGGCGTACCAATTGATCCCGAAGGTGCCGGTGCGGATCTTGGTGGAGATCTCGATACCGCGCTCGACGTCGTTCGTCCACACCGTGCCGGCGAGTCCGTAGCTCGAGTCGTTGGCGATGGCGATGGCCTCGTCGACGTCGTCGTAGGCGATCACCGACAGCACGGGCCCGAAGATCTCCTCCTGCGCGATGGCCATGTCGTTGGTGACGCCGGTGAAGATCGTGGGGGTGAGGAAGTAACCGGAGTCGAGTCCGGCGGGCCGCTCGCTCTCGAGAACCGCGGTGGCGCCGGCCTTCTTGCCGAGTTCGACATACTCCTCGACCTTGTTCCGCTGGTTCTCGGTGATCAGCGGTCCGAGCTGGGCCTCCGGATCGGACGGCAGCCCGACCTTCATCGCCTTCGCGGCCTCGACCATCGCGGCCACGATCTCGTCCTGTCGGCTGCGCGGCACCAGGATTCGCGTCTGCGCGACGCATGCCTGGCCCGTGTTGAACAGGCCGAGGAACGTCAGCATGAAAGCGTTCGCGGCGAGGTCGACGTCATCGAGGACGATGGCGGCCGACTTGCCGCCCAGCTCGAGCGAACACCGCTTGAGGGTCTGGGCGCAGGCGGCGCCGATCGCCTTGCCGGCCGCGGTCGAACCGGTGAAGGTGATCTTGTCGACGTCGGGATGCGCGACGAGCGCCTGCCCGGTGTCGGTGCCACCGGTGACCACCGAGATCGCCTCGGCGGGAACGCCCGCCTCGATGAACAGCTGCGCGACGTAGTTGCCGGTCATGGGGGTCTCGGGTGCGGGTTTGAGCACCACCGAGCAGCCCGCGGCCAGTGCGGCACCCATCTTGTTGCAGGTGATGAACAGCGGGACGTTCCAGGCGCAGATCGCGCCGACGACGCCCACCGGTTCGCGGGTGATGCGGGTGGTGCCGAACAGGCCGGTGCGGTATTCCTCCCACTGGTAGTCACGGGCCGCGTTGGCGTAGGCGCGCAGGACGCCGGTGCCGGGGAGCTGTTGGAGGGTGCTGATCGCGCTCGGCGGCGCGCCCATCTCGGCGGATACGAGCGCGGTGATCTCGTCGCCCCGCTCGTCGATCAGATCAGCGACCTTCGCGATGATGTCGGCGCGCTGTGCGGGCGGCGTCGAACTCCAGACCCCGGAGTCGAAGGCCGCGCGCGCCGCGCGGACCGCGGCGTCGACGTCGGTGGCATCGGCGAGCGGTACCGAACCGACGCGCTCACCGGTGGCGGGGGAGTGGACCTCGAGGGTCTCGGTGGAATGGGGATCGGCCCATCGGCCGCCGATGAGCAACTGGGGTTGATCGCCCCCGCCGATGAGGGTGGCGGGTTGGGACTCCACGGTCTCGGTCATTACGCGTGTGCTCCTCAGAGGACGGGGCCCTGCCCGGGCGAGGGCGGCCGACAGCCGCCGATGGACAGGTGTGAACTACGGCACACGCAATACTAGAACACGTTCTAACTCTGATGCCAGGGGTGGTCGTCAGGAACTGCCGAAGGCCACCCGGGCCTCCATCCCCTGCAGCACGTCGTGGAGGATCTCGATCTGGTCGGACGGGTCCTCGGCCTCGAGGAGTCGTTGCTGGTCATGCGGTTGTCCCGCCGTCTGCGCCGCCCACCGGTGGATGGGCGAGAGGTCTGCGGCCCGGGGATCGGAGTCGATGAGCGCGAAGGCGGCGATGATCGGCTCGGGGTCCTCGCCGGCGGCGCGGAACTTTCGCCGGATCAGCTCGCGGTGTCGTTCGGCGAGGTCGCGCAGACGGGCCAGATCGGAGCGGCTCGGGGTCCGTTCGGGCAACACCGTGATGCGGGCGCGGGGATATGGATCGTCGGGCAGCCACTCCTCGACCCGGAACCGGCGACGGCCGATTGCGGTCAGCGCCGCGCGGCCGTCCGGCAGCCGGCCGGTGATCTCGGCGTGTGCCAAGGTGCCGACCCGGCAGCGTGATTCGCCGCCGCCGACCTCGGAACCGCGCTCGATGAGTACCACGCCGAATCTGACCGTGGGCGGGTCGGTCGAGGTGTCGGCATGGTCGTCCAGCATCTGCCGATAGCGTGGCTCGAAGATGCGCAACGGCAGTTCCGCGCTCGGCACCAGGGCGGTGCCGAGCGGGAACATGGGCGCGACGAGCGTTTCGCCCGCCGCCGGTTCAGAGGTCAGGGCGTGCTCGTCTCAGGACTTGGGTCGCGCGTCGAGCACGACCTCGAACTCGAGCAGATCCGCACCCGAGGCGACCGGCTTCGCGCGCTCACCGGAGTGCGCCTCGCGGGCCGGACCCGCCGACCAGGCCTGGAAGTCCTCTTCGGACTCCCACTCGGTGACGACGAAGTAGCGGTCGTCACCCTTGACCGGACGCAGCAACTGGAATCCGAGGAACCCCTTGGACCCGTCGACCGAGTGGGCGCGATTGGCGAACCGCTTCTCCAGTTCGGGGCCCGCGCCCTCGGGGACGGAGATGGCATTGATCTTCACAACAGACATGCGTCCACCATAGGCGCTGCGCGGGGCCGGTCGTCTGGGGAACGACGACACGGCGGTCGGGCCCCGTGCCGGTCGTCGGTGGCACTGCGGTTCTGCGACTACAGTTCTGGCATGTTCGACGGTGAGGTTCCGCAGGAGACCGGACTTCGCGACCACAGTGGTCCCGAAGTCGCGGACGACGCGAACGGATCGTCGGCCACAGTCGAGCGCGCGGCGCCGCCCATCGTGTTGCTGCACGGCCTGATGGGCCGCGGACGGACATGGCGCCGCCAGGTCCCGTGGCTGCGCCGGTACGGCCGGGTGTTCACCTACGACGCCGCGTTCCACACCGGCGCCGACGCCGAAGAACCCTGCGACGGCGGCGAACTCGCGACGGAGCGGTTCGTCGCCGACCTCGCCGAGGTCCTCACCTGGATCGACCGCGGGCCTGCGGTCCTCATCGGGCATTCGATGGGAGCCCTGCACGCCTGGTGCGCGGCGGCGGAGTACCCCGAACTCGTCGCGGCACTGGTCGTCGAGGACATGGCCCCCGACTTCCGCGGCCGGACCACCACGAGCTGGACCCCGTGGTTCGAGTCCTGGCCGGACCGATTCGCCTCCGAGGCCGAAGCCGTCGAGATGTTCGGGCCGGTGGCCGGCCGCTACTTCTTCGAGGCCTTCGACGACGGCCGGTTACACGGCCGGATTCCGTTGTGGACCGCGATCGCCGAGGAATGGGGCCGACGCGACTTCTGGACGCAATGGCGTTCGGTCGACGTGCCGGCGCTGCTGATCGAGGCCGAGCACGGGGTCACCCCGCCGGGGCAGATGCGGACGATGTGCGCGGTCAACGACCACGCCCGATACCTCCGCGTGCCGGGTGCCGGACATCTGATCCACGACGACGCGCCGCATGTCTATCGCGGTGCGGTGGAGGCATTTCTGTCCGGCCTCGACCGCTGAGGCTGCTGCGCAACGTAATTCGGGGCGTACACGACGAATCGTGTACGCCCCGAGAAGGAACGGGTGGCGTCAGGCCGGGTCGGCCGGCGCGATGGGCGCGCCGTTGAGCCGGCGCCAGCAGTGCACCAGGAACAACTGGGCCACCGGAGCCGCGACGATGAGTCCCACGTAGCAGAGGAGCACACCGACGAGGTTGATGGCGTAGGTGACCAGCAGGGTCAGGATCGAGTCGCCGACCTTCGACTTGGTCAACTCGAAGGACGCCTTCATCGCGTTGATCGGCGACAGACTCTTGTCGATGGTCGCGACCACCGAGAACATCAGGAAGAACATCGCGATGATGCCCGGGATGATGCACAGCGCGTAGCCGATACCCGTGATGAGGCCGACGAGGATCGCGGTTCCGATGACCGGCCCGAAGCGGATCGGGGTCAGGAACGACTTCGCCGTCACCGGTTCGCCGTTGGCCACCCGGACCGCGCCCGAGATGATGCTCGCCTGGATGTAGAGGAGGCCCAGGATGAAAACGAGGTACACCAGGCCGAGGAGGATGCCGCCGCCGAGGCCGAGCGACGTCTCCTCGTAGTAGAAGCCATTGCCGTAGTCGACGGTCTCGGTGGTGCCGAAGATCGACACCGCGGAGAACCCCACCGCGATGAGTGCTGCGCCCAACAGGAACACCGCGAGGCCCGGCAGGATCATCGCGCCGACGTTGTTCTTGAATTTGCCGAAGGCCCACGAGAACGCGGTGCCCACGTCGATCTTGCCCGAATCTCCCGGCGCGCCGTAGGGATCCGGGGCTCCGGGATAGGCCCCGGCGTCACCGTACTGCGGCCCGCCCGGAGGCGGCGGAGGCGGGGCCTGGCCGTACTGCGGCTGCGGCGGCGGCTGCTGGCCGTACGGCGGTTGCTGGGGAGGCTGCTGCCCGTACTGCGGCGGCTGCTGCCCGTATTGGGGCGGCTGCTGCCCGGGGAAGCCGCCCGGTTGCTGCGGGTCCGGCGGCGGGACAGGGGGATACGGCGGCTGACTCATGGATCGGGACATTAGCAACGATCCGGGCGTGGTGGGAGACTATCTCCGAACGATCAAACGACTGGTCAATGAACCCGGCACGGATTATGAGGTCTGTCGGCACCGGCTCGAGCGGAGTTCCGGTACAGCCGTCTCGGAGCCGTTCGGCGGAGTCCCGGCGGAGCTATGCCTCGCCGGCGAGGCAGTAGCGTCCGCTTGCGGTGATCTCCACGAGCCCGTCGACGAGCAGCGAATCCAGGGCCCGGTCGCGCTGGGCGGTGTCGGAGGTCCACACGACGTCGAGTGCGGCGCGGTCGACGGCGCCGCTCGTGTTGCGCAGGACATCGAGGAGCAGCCCGCGCACCTGACGGTCGGTGCCGGCGAACTTCTGCACCCGGCGCGGCGGTCCGGAGTGCGTCGGCCGGCCGAGGCCGACCCAGGTGCAACCGTCGACGAGAGGGCACATGTCGCACTTGGGGTTTCGAGCCGTGCAGACGAGCGCGCCGAGTTCCATCAGCGCCGCCGAGAAGCGTGGTGCCGACGCGGCGTAGGTGCCGTCGACGGACCGGGGGAGCAGCGCCTGCGCGTCGGCGAGATCCCGCCGCGACGGATTCGCCGGTTGTTCGCGCCCGTGAACCGCGCGGACGATGACCCGCCGGACGTTGGTGTCGACCACCGGCACGGCCTGTCCATAGGCGAAGCACGCGACCGCCCGTGCGGTGTAGTCCCCGATACCGGGCAGTCCCAGCATGGTCTCGACATCCTCGGGAACCCGATCGCCGTGGTCGGCGGCAAGCACCTTGGCGCACTCGTGAAGGCGGAGCGCGCGTCGGGGGTAGCCGAGCTTGCCCCACGCCCGCAGGACCTCCCCGGCCGGTTCGACCGCCATCGCCGAGGGGGCCGGCCACCGCCGGACCCACTCCCGCCAGGGTTCGACCACCCGGGACACCGGCGTCTGCTGCAACATGATCTCGCTGATGAGGATCTGCCAGCCGCTACACGACGGGTCACGCCACGGAAGATCCCGTTCATGCATATCGAACCAACCGAGCAGATGGCCCGATGGCACACTATTGGGCATGACCGCAACGACACCACGGCAGGCCTGGCGCATCCTGCGCGACGGCAACAACCGATTTGTGACAGGTGAATCTCAGCATCCCAGCCAGGGTATCGAGGACCGGGCGCGACTCGCCGGGGGCCAGCATCCGCACGTCGCGCTCTTCGGTTGCGCCGACTCGCGGCTGGCGGCCGAGATCATCTTCGACCAGGGCCTCGGCGACATGTTCGTCGTCCGCACGGCCGGTCAGGTCATCGACTCGGCAGTCCTCGGTTCGCTCGAGTACGCCGTCGAGGTGTTGCAGGTGCCGCTCATCGTGATCCTCGGGCACGACAGCTGCGGCGCGGTGAAGGCCACCCTCGACGCGCTCGACGACAACCAGATCCCCGGCGGTTACATCCGCGATGTCGTGGAACGGGTCACCCCCAGCATCCTCGCCGGCCGTAGCGAGGGCCTGACACGAGTCGACGAGTTCGAGGCCCGCCATGTGGTGGAGACCGGGCAGCTGCTCATGCAGCGCAGCCGGATCATCGCCGACCGGATCAGTACCGGCCGCCTGGCGATCGTCGGCCTGACCTACCAGCTCAGCGAGGGGCAGGTGAACGTCCAGGGCGTGTACGGGGACATCGGTGAACGCCCGGCGCCCACCGCGGTGGCCGAGTCTGCCTGACGTCGTATTCGTCTCCGCATGCGGTGGACCTGAAGGCGAACTCTAGACTTTGCCTGCTCGGGACCGCTTTCCCGCTGCGACACGCCGCACGTGATGAACCAGAAGTCAAGACCCGGCCGTTAGCGTTGTGGTCGTGATCGAACCCCAGGGCCCGCTGCCACCCGAGATCTACTGGCGACGCCGCGTCGTCGCCGCGGGTGGTGCGCTGGTCGTGGTCGGTCTGGTCGTAGCACTGATCGTGTGGATGACGTCGGGAAGCGGGGATCCGCAGAACACCGCAGCCACCGCGAGCGTGTCGTCGAGCTCATCGGCGTCGTCGACGACATCCGCGCCGCCCGCGTCGGAACCGCAGGCGGGTGGCGCCTCCGGTGAACCGGATGCGGGGGGCGGCGCCGGCGGCGGGGCGGGTGCTCCGGCGGGGCCGCCCGCGGGGTCCGCGACCCCGGTCGAATCGACAAGTCCAGCAGGCGTTCCCGGAGCGGCCGGCGGGCCGGCCCTGTGCCCGGATCAGGCGATCTCGGTGGTCCTCTACACCGACAAGCCCACCTACACGATCGGACAGAACCCGGTGTTCACCATCGTGACCACCAACGCGGGACTGTCCGAGTGCACCCGCGACGTCGGCAAGGCCGTGCAGAACGTCATCGTCCGCACCCTGGACGGCACCCGGACGCTGTGGTCGGCGCGCGACTGCTCGCCGCTGAACACCGTCAACAACGTGGTGCTCAAGCCTGCGCAGCAGGTCAAGGACACGATCACCTGGTCGGGCACCACCAGCAGCCCCGGTTGCGAGCGCCCGCGGACCCAGGTGCCCGCCGGCTCCTACTCCGCCATCGGCAAGATCGGCGAACGCGAATCGTTCCCGATCACGTTCAACATGGTCGCCCCGGCCCAACAGCCCTGAGCGACGGTCACGTTCGCCGGGCCAGGCGACTAGTCGTAGCGCTCGATGCTGGTCTCGGCCAGGCGGGTACCGCGAACTATTCGTTCGCTAGGTAAAGTACCGACTCGTTGAGTATCAATGATGAGATCTCCTACCTCGGTCTCGTCTGGCGGGGAGGTCTTTCATCCGAGTCGGATTCAAGGCGTTCATGCGTCGCTGTGTGGTTGCCGCGGGCGTTGCGGTGACGTGCGCATCATCAGCGCTGGTGTGGGGCAGCGGGCCCGCAGTGGCATCCGACCCGGAGATGCTCAGGGCTGACGCGGGTTGCGTCTGGAGAACGCCGGCCGAGCGCGCTCAGAACCTACAGACTTGTACCTTCGACTCGACTGCGCTCGGGCGAGAGGCCACGGTCCAGATCCGAGCCGCAGACACACGAGAGCGCCAGGCAGGGCGCGGAATCTACTTCCTGGACGGATTGGGGTCGAATCCGGAGTTCAGTACGTGGACAGCGGAGCCTGAAACCGTCGCTGCCTACGATTCCGTCAACACTCTCGTCTTTCCGGCCGGTGGTGCAGGTGAGTGGATGACAGACTGGGAGAAAGCGCCCACCGGTCAGTCGATTCCGCCGCAATGGAGCTCGTTCATCGGGGTCGAACTGCCGAAGTATCTGCAGCGGAACTTCGATGTGCCGAGATCGGGCAACGGCATCGTCGGGGTATCGATGTCCGCGGGTCCGGCGATCGTCCTTGCGCTGGACCATCCAACGGTGTTCAAAGTGGCCCGTTCCTACTCCGGCTACTATCCGACTGACAACCCGCTCGGGTGGTTGGGAATACCTGCCATCCAGCGTGAGCGTGCCGACATCGAGAACGGACGCACCGCGATGTGGGGAGACCCTGAGGCGCCGGGTAACCGCTGGGCACAGAACGACGTCCTGTCCCGTATCGGCGAAGTCGCGCGAACTCGCCAGACCGTGATTGTTTCCTCCGGGAACGGAATTCCGACCAGCAATGAACTCCGCGAAGCCAACCAGGTCCTTCAGGAACGATTGGCTGCTGATCCCGGATCGGGTCCGAAGCTCGTGCAGCAGGCGGCAACCGCGCTAGCTCTGGGAGTTGCGCTGGAGTCTGGCGCTATGTTCTCGACGGTGGCCCTCCAGGCCGTATCGACACGTCTCGGACTGCCGATCTCGTTCAACTATCGGAACGGCGGACACAACTGGTATGCGTGGTCGGCGGACGCGAACGATGACGCGCAGATGATCGAACGAGCACTGCTGTCCAACTAGCGGCCTCGCGGCCGTTGCCGTGATCGAGGTACCAGTCGCCCGAATACGCGCGATCAGTCGTAGCGCTCGATGCTGGTCTCGGCCAGGCGGGACAGTCCCTCACGGATGTGGCGGGCCCAGATGCTGCCGATACCCTCGACCGCCTGCAGATCGGCCGACGAGCTCGCGAGCAGCGCCTGTAGGGTCCCGAAGCTGCGCACGAGCCGGTCCACGTGGGCGAACTGCAGCCGCGAGATCCGGGCGAGCAGACGGTAACCGCGGGGACTCATCGCCGTGTCCTGGGCCTCGATCGTCGTCGGGTACCCGAAGGCCCCGGCGAGCAGGGTGAGGTCGAGAAGGTCTGCGTCGCTGAGGTTCTCGACGACCTCGAGCGCCTGGCGGACATCCTCGGCGGTCGCCGGCTCGGGGCTGGCGTAGTAGTCGCGGACGAGCAGTTCGCGCATGGTGTCGTTGTCGCTGATCAGCTCCTCGAGCTGCAGGCTGACCTGCCGGCCGTTCACACCGAGTTCGAGGACGTACTCCTCGATCTCGGCCGACACACGACGGACCATCTCCATGCGCTGGGCGGTCGACATCGCGTCGCGCAGCAGCACGTAGTCCTCGATCTCCGCGCGCGACAGCGCCGAGATCACCTCGTCGAGCCGGGCCTTGTACCGCTCGAGGGTGGCCAGCGCGACGTTGGCGCGGGACAGGATCGGGTCCGGGCTCTCGACGACCCGGCGGGCGCCGTCGACGTAGACGCTCACGATCGACATCGACGCGCTCACCGAGATGACCGGATGCCCGGTCTGGATGGCGGTCCGCTCCGCCGCGCGGTGACGGGTGCCCGACTCCTCGGTCGGGATGGAGGGATCGGGGACCAGCTGGACGTTGGCCCGCACGATGCGCTTGCCGTCGGTGGAGAGCACGACTGCGCCGTCCATCTTGGCGAGCTCGCGCAGTCGCGTCGGCGCGAACTCCACGTCGAGGTGGAAACCGCCGTCGCAGATCTTCTCGACGTCGGAGTCGTGCCCCAGCACGATGAGGGCGCCGGTGCCGCCTCGCAGGATGCGTTCGAGGCCGTCACGAAGCGGCGTGCCGGGCGCGACGCGCGCCACCGTGTCGCGCGTCAGCTCGGATCTGACCACCTCGGCAACCATGACTTCCCTCCAGTGACCCGTCCGTCCCCGCGGGGACGGCGCCCACCCGCGCCGGGCCGGATGCCAGCGACATCGGCCGTTCTGATGGTGACTAGGGTACCGGGGTGTGAAGAGCAGCAGTTTCGTGGTGCCCGACGACCTGGACGAGGTGGAACGCCACCCGAAGGCGGCCAAGCCGGGCGAACCCGTCCGCATGCACAACCCGACCTGCTACGGCTGCGGACCGGACTCCCCGCAGGGCCTGCATCTGGTGGTGCATGCGGGTGAGGGGTTCACCGTCGACGCGTCGATGGAGGTCGAGACCCGGATGGAGGGCGGCCCCGGCGTCATCCACGGCGGCATCCTGAGCACCGCGTTCGACGAGGTGATGGGCACGATCCCGCTCCTGATCGGGCCCTCCGGGGTGACGGTGCATCTCGAGGTGGATTACATCCGGCCCATCCCGGTGGGCTCGACGCTGCAGTTCACCGGCACCTTGCTGGGCCGACAGCGCCGCAAAATCTTCACCGAGGCGGTCGCCCACATCGGTAATCCGGACGAGCCGGTGGCCAGCGCACACGCGATCTTCGTGACGATCGATGTGCGGAAGCACTTCGCCGCCCATGTCGAGAAGAGCGCCCGGGCGGAGGAGTACAAACGCCGGATGTACCCCTAGGCGTAGCGGCCAGGGGGACGGGTCAGAAGGGCGCGTCCACCGGATCGGCGTCGCGGAGACCGACGGCGTCGCCGAGGTTCGCCACACGCAGGATCCGGATGCCCGTCGGCAGTTCCTCGTCGGTGGCCGCGGGGATGATCGCCTCCCGGAAGCCGAGTCGCTTCGCCTCGGCGAGTCGGCGCGCGACGGCCGAGACACGACGGACCTCACCGCCGAGCCCGACCTCGCCGACGACCACCGTCGACTGCGGGATCGGCTGGTTCTTCACCGTGGAGTACACAGCGAGCGCGATCGCGAGATCGGCGGCCGGCTCGGTCACGCGCATGCCGCCCACCGTGGATAGATACACCTCGCTCTTCGCGATCTGTTTCAGACCCCCGCGTGCCTGCAGGACCGCGAGCACCATCGAGACGCGGTTCATGTCCAGGCCGGAGACCGCCCGGCGCGGAATGTTCATCTCGGTGCCGTTCGCCAGCGCCTGGACCTCGCCCACCAGTGCGCGTTTGCCGTCCATGGTCACCAGGGTCGCGCTGCCGCTCACATCCGAATCACGTTGATGCAGAAAGATTCCGGAGGGATCCGGGACCTGATGGATGCCGTCGTCGCGCTGTTCGAAACACCCCACCTCGTCGGCCGCACCGAACCGGTTCTTGACACCGCGGACCATGCGTAGCGTCGAGTGCCGGTCACCCTCGAACGCGAGTACGACGTCGACGAGGTGCTCCAGCGACCGCGGCCCGGCGACCGCGCCCTCCTTGGTGACGTGGCCGACGAGGATGACCGCGACCCCGCGGTTCTTGGCGAGCGAGACCAGTGCGGTCGTGACCGCCCGGATCTGGGTCACGCCGCCGGTGACGCCGTCGGCCCCGGAGGCGACGAGGGTCTGTACCGAGTCGACGATCATGAGTGACGGCGCGACGGAGTCGACGTGGCCGAGGATCGTCGCGAGGTCGGTCTCGGCGGCCAGGTAGACGTTCGGGTGCACCGCGCCGGTGCGCTCGGCCCGCATGCGGACCTGCCCGGCAGATTCCTCGCCGGTGATGTAGAGCGCCGTGCGGTCCTGTGCCGCCCAGTGTTTGACGGCTTCGAGCAGCAGCGTCGACTTGCCGACGCCGGGCTCACCGGCCAGCAGGATGACCGAGCCCGGGACGACGCCGCGGCCCAGCACCCGGTCGAGCTCGCCGATGCCCGTGGGGATCGCGGCGGACGATTCGGCGTCGACCTCGGTGATGCGCAGAGCGGGGCTCGACGGTGCGACCGCCGCGGTCGAGCGCGCCGACGGTGCCGGCCCGGCCACCTCGCCGATGGTGCCCCATTCGCCGCACTCGGGGCAGCGGCCCACCCACTTGGGCACCTGATGGCCACACGCGGTGCAGCGGAAGGACGTCTTGGTTCTGGCCACCCGGTCAGCCTAGGTGGCGGGGCCGACAGAACGAGCG
>NZ_JAMBDT010000128.1:0-11971 GCF_025143765.1 Gordonia sp. p3-SID1431 | reverse complement strand
GATGCGCTCGCGGCTGTCGTTCGTTCGGATCGGGGAGCAAGGGCGTGCCGAAAACGCTCCTGAACCCCGTGGTCGGCGTGTAAGTTCTCCTGCAACTGCGCTGCAACCGTCGGACAAAGGTCCGGGAGGTGTCCGGTGAGCACTGCCGAAGAACGTGCGAGACAACTCGAACTCGTTGCGCGACTGCACTCCTCGTATCCCGAGCTGCCGGATGCCCCGACGCCCGATCTTCTCGACCACGATCGCTTCGTCGCCTACATGAAGCCGGTGCACGACGTCGGGGGTGAGCCCGACGCACCGATCACCTACGAGGGCAAGGCGTACGAGGAATGGGAGCACATGACCTATGTCATGTGTGAGGTGCTCGCCTGGCGCGGGATCTGGTTGTCGGAAGAGCGGCGTCGGATCGGCAACGTCGACGTCGGTCGCGCGGTCTACCTCGGAATCCCGTACTACGGACGCTGGTTGCTGGCGGCCGCCAGAATTCTCGTCGAGAAGCACCACATCGCGCTCGGCGAGCTCAGTGAACGCATGCTCGAGGTCCGGGAGCGATACGCGGGCGGCCTGGACGGCCGGCGTCTCGAGGCCCGCCCGCGCAGCGTCGGAGACGGATCCGATGTCCCGCGGAACACACACCATCGGCACGCGATCGGAATCGGCGACCCGCAGATCTACGCCGGGCGGGCGGGCGACGCCGCATTCGGCATCGGGGACCGAGTCCGGGTCCGCGAGCTGCCCGTCCTGTTGTACACGCGGACACCGGAATACGTCCGGGGCGCGGTCGGCGAGGTCGCGGCCGTCGCCTACGAGAGCCCAGCGCCCGAGGACGAGACCTGGGGTCTCTCCGACGCCCAACCGGAGTGGTTCTACGTGGTCCGGTTCACCATGGGCGACCTCTGGCACGGCTACACCGGGCCCGCCGACGACACCCTGCAGACCGAGATCCCCGAACGCTGGCTCGAATCCGCCGGCGGAGAGGACGACCGCCGATGAGCGACGATCACCACGACCACGATCACGACCGGACGGTCAAGCCGATGGTCGACGAGATCACCGACTTCGAGGTACTCGAGATCGCGCTGCGTGAGCTGTGCATCGAAAAGGGACTCTTCACCGCCGAGGAGCACCGCCGCTTCACCGAGTTCGCCGAACAGATCGGGCCGACGCCCGCGGCGACGCTCGTCGCCCGGGCCTGGCTCGACCCCGAGTTCGAGCGGTTGGCACTCGACGACCCGATGGCCGCCAGCAAAGAAGTCGGCGTCGACTGGCTCGAACCGACCGGTTTCGGAACACCCAGCGATTTCACGGCTTTCGAGATCCTCGCCGACACCCCCACGATCCATCACGTGATCGTGTGTGCGCTGTGCTCGTGCTATCCGCGCCCGATCCTGGGGAACTCGCCCGAGTGGTACCGAACGCCGAACTACCGTCGCCGGATGGTGCGGTGGCCGCGACAGGTGCTGTCCGAGTTCGGACTCCAGCTCCCGGAGGGTGTGTCCGTACGCGTGCAGGATTCCAATCAGAAGCACCGCTTCATGGTGATGCCGCGGCGCCCGGCAGGCACCGACGGATGGACCGAGCAGCAGCTGTCGGAGATCATCACCCGCGACTGCCTCATCGGCGTCGCGCTCCCCAGACCGGGAGTCAACACCAACGTCGTCTCGACCATCCGTCCGGCCGTCCACCCGGCGGGGGAGTAGCCGATGATCGAGGACGGACGCACCGGATCATCCCACGGACCACTCGAGGAGATCGTCGACCGGAACCAGGTGTGGCACCGGATGGCCGCGAAATACGGTGTGGAGAATCCTGTTCCACCGTGGAAGACGAGCCTCGACGGTCTCTGCGATGCGCTCGACCGGGTCGCCGATGCCACCGCGGTGAACGCGGGTACCCCCGGCGTCGTCGAACGACGCGACGAGGAGGACCGGCTGTCGGCGACCATCTACGCCGACCTGCCCTACCCCGAGAACCAACTGGTCGCCCTGGCACACACACTGCTCGACCGCGGGGTCATCGACGAGAGTGAGTTGCGGACGCGGATGGCTGCGGTGCGCGCCCGCCTGGAGTCCTGACCGGCCGGCCTGAGGACAGATCCGTCATCCGGCGACAGCTGTGCACAGCCGTCGCTCCAACGGATGACGCAGTGTCGGCTCCACTACTCTCAGCCCATGCCCGGGGGGAACGACGCGATCGACACGCGTAGCGACGAGCAGCTTCTGCACGCTCACCTCGCCGGCGACCCACACGCCTTCTCCGATCTCATCAGCCGCCATCTCGATTACCTGTGGTCGGTGGCGCTGCGGACCAGCCAGAATCCCGAGGATGCCGCAGACGCGTTGCAGGACGCCCTCTTCGCCGCGCATCGGACCGCCCACGACTTCCGGTCCGATGCCAAGGTGACGAGTTGGCTGCACCGGATCGTCGTGAACGCCGGCCTCGATCGCATCCGACGGAACAAGGTCCGCAGAACCGTGCCGCTGCCGGAATGGGACGTGGTCTCCATCGCCGACACCACCGACGACATCGCCGCCGTCGACCTGTCGGTGTCGATCGGGCGGGCGCTGCACGTCCTCCCCGAAGGGCAACGGGCGGCCATCGTCGCCGTCGACATCGAGGGTTACACGGTCGCCGAAGCGGCCGAGATCCTCGGTGTCGCCGAGGGCACGATCAAGAGTCGATGCGCTCGCGGCCGCCTCAAACTCGCCCAGGTCCTCGGACATCTGCGGAGCGGCTGACCCGCCATCACCCCGACTGGTCCATCCCGTTCCCGACAGATCGCGGCCGGGGGGAACCGAACCGGGGCGGGCCGCGTCCAAGTATCCGACGGATCGCGACCAGGAGACCGCCTCCTCTGACCCGACTCCGCTCGTGAACCACGCCGAACCGAGCCGAACTCCACGAACGCCCGCCATCCCCCGGAATGGAAGACTGACACCATGACCCCTCGGGGACCAGACGACCACGAGACCGGCGATGTACCGGACCCGCCGTATTCGGCGGAGATCCTCGCCGACCTGCACGCCGGTGCACTGCCCGACCGGACAGCCGCACACATCCGTTCCCGTATCGTCGATGACGTTGCCGCGCAATCCATCCTGGCCGCGCTGGATCACACCTCCGACGATCTGCGCTCCGCCGGTCCGGCGCCCGCGCCCGTTCCCGACCAGGTCCGCGCCGACGTCGCGACCACCCTCGCCGCGCTCGGCCGGGATCCCGCACCGGTCGACATCTCGGCCGCACGCCGCGGGCGTCGACCCGCCCGCTCCCGATCGCGCGACGACCGTCGAATGGCCGGCCGTCTGTTGCTGGCTGCCGCCGCAGTCGTCGTCGTCGCGGTCGGAACAGTCGGAATACTGCGGCTGGTCTCGGCGCCCGACGCGACCAATCCCGGGCAGACGCCGCGCGCTCAGTCGTCGTCGGTCCCGACCCCGGCGGGTCCCGCGGGCATCGCGACCGCACTCTCGGTCCTCGGGCGTACCGACGGAGCACCCTTTGGTTCCGTGGAGGCGCTCCGCCGCTGCACCGCCGCGCACCTGGTACCGGTCGAGGTGGTGATCGTCGGTTCCGGTCGAATCCTCGTCGACGGCACCGGGGCCGCCGCGATTCTCTTGTCGACGGGCGTGGCAGGACGTTTCGACGCGCTGATCGTCGGCCTCGACTGTGACCTGGGAAACCCGGCGCTGATCTCACGAGGCATCGTCGGCGGGTGACCGGCACGTCACGAGGCCCAGGGCTGCGCCGACCGGCCGGGGCACGCGTCGCGTCAGCGGGAACATCTCCGCCTACCCTGGTGTTGAAGCAGCCGTGACCCGCCTGGACTGGGCGGGTCTCGCTAAACCCACAGCACGGAGGACAAGTGAGCCAGCCAGAGACCCAGCAGATCCACGAGTTGATCATCATCGGATCTGGTCCTGCCGGGTACACCGCAGCGATTTACGCCGCGCGCGCCGAGCTATCTCCCATCGTCTTCGAGGGCACCCAGTTCGGTGGCGCCCTGATGACGACCACCGAGGTGGAGAACTTCCCCGGTTTCCAGACCGGTATCCAGGGTCCGGCGTTGATGGACGAGATGCGTGAGCAGGCCATCCGCTTCGGCGCCGACCTGCGCATGGAGGACGTGGACACCGTTCGGCTGACCGGCCGGATCAAGGAGGTCGAGGTCGGCGGGGAGATCTACCGGGCCCGCGCCGTCATCCTCGCCATGGGCGCGGCGGCGCGCTATCTCGGCATCGAGGGGGAGCAGCAGCTCCTCGGCCGCGGTGTGTCGGCCTGTGCCACCTGTGACGGTTTCTTCTTCAAGGACCAGGACATCGCCGTCATCGGCGGCGGCGACTCCGCGATGGAAGAGGCCACGTTCCTGACCAAGTTCGCGCGAAGTGTCACGCTGGTCCACCGTCGTGACGAGTTCCGGGCGTCGAAGATCATGCTCGAGCGCGCACGTGCCAACGACAAGATCCGTTTCGTCACCAATGCCGCGGTGCAGTCCGTGGTCGGCGACAGTTCGGTGTCGGGTCTGAAGGTCGAGGACACGCGCACCGGCGAGGTCAGCACCCTCGATGTGACCGGCATGTTCGTCGCGATCGGCCACGATCCGCGCAGCGAGCTGGTCCGCGGGCAGGTCGACCTGGATCCCGAGGGTTACGTCCTGGTTCAGGGACGTACAACCCTCACTTCTCTTCCCGGCGTGTTCGCCGCCGGGGACCTCGTGGACCACACCTACCGACAGGCCATCACCGCCGCGGGCAGTGGTTGTTCGGCGGCCATCGACGCCGAGCGCTGGCTGGCCGAGCAGGGTGAGGCAGCCGACCTCAGCGTGGACGACGCCGAGGCGGCCTCCGTTTCCGAGATCGACGCTGTTCAGGCACCCGCCTGAACCGTCAACCACTCACCACCTGGGCCACCCGGCCCGGTCCGACCAAGGAGATCAGATCATGGGTGCACACACCGTTGCCGTCACCGACACCACGTTCAAGGACGCCGTTCTCGGCGCCGACAAGCCGGTTCTGGTGGACTTCTGGGCCACCTGGTGCGGTCCCTGCCGCATGGTCGCTCCGGTTCTCGAGGAGATCGCTCGCGACCACGGCGACAAGCTGACGGTCGCCAAGCTCGATGTCGACGAGAGCCCGTCGACCGCGCGTGACTTCCAGATCATGTCCATCCCGACGATGATCCTGTTCGACAAGGGTCAGCCGGTGAAGACGATCGTCGGCGCCAAGGGCAAGGCCGCCCTGCTTCGTGAGCTCGACTCGGTCGTCGGCCAGTCGGCCTGACGACCTGCGATTCTCCGCACATCGACGCGACAGTCCGACGGGTGAACGACGTTGCCGTTCCACCCGCGGACTGTTTGCGTTGGTAGTGTCGGCCGTGGTCTCGACCGGAGACCCCTGCACGCGGGATCACACCGATTCGGCTCCGTGCAGTTTGGTGTAGTGAAGTCCAGCTGCGAGAATGCAGGCTGACGTTTCACCGGTGTACCACTTGGCTACATCGGACATCGCGCAGAGCCGCACCTGCCGCGATTCGTACGAGGGGTGACCAGATGCCATTGTTCCGACTTGGTGATCACGGCTCGGCGGTGGCCGAGATCCGCGCCATCCTCGTCGGACGTGGTCTGTTGCCCGACGATGGATCCTCCAGCGCCACACACGGTGGGCCGGCGAACGGGTGGAATCCACCCGAAGCCGTCTTCGACGAGGCGTGTGACCGGGCCGTCCGTGCGTTTCAACAGGAGCGCGGCCTGATCGTCGACGGCATCGTCGGTCCGGCCACCTACCGCGTCCTGCGCGAGGCGTCCTACCGACTCGGCGCTCGAGTGCTCTCGTATCAGCTGTCGGCGCCCATGGTCGGCGACGATGTCGCCACCCTGCAGAGCCGGCTGCAGAACCTCGGTTACTTCACGTCGCTGGTCGACGGCATCTTCGGCCTGACCACTCATAACGCAGTCTGCCTTTACCAGAGTGAATACGGTCTCGCTTCCGACGGCATCTGCGGTCCGGCCACCCTGCGTTCACTGGAACGCCTCGGCACGAGAGTGACCGGCGGTTCGCCGTACGCGATCCGCGAAGAAGAGCACGTCCGTCGTTCCGGACCGCAACTGTCCGGGAAGCGGATCCTCATCGACCCCGGCTCCGGTGGACTCCATGCCCTGTCGACGAGTGAGGTCGCCGATCGCGAGTCGGAACTGCTGTGGGACCTCGGTGCTCGTCTCGAAGGCCGGATGGCGGCCGCCGGAATGCAGACGTTCCTGTCGCATGACGGTCGGGGACGTCCCGGGGACGACGAGCGCGCTCGCGTCGCGAATCTGATGGACGCCGACCTGATGATCTCGCTCCGCTGCGGCCATTACCGGAACGCGCGCGCCAATGGTGTCGCGTCGTTCTACTTCGGCAACAACGACTCGTACTCGACGATCGGGCGCAACCTCGCCGGCTTCATCCAGCGGGAGATCGCGGCACGCACGCCGTTGTCGGACTGCCGGACCCACGAGCGCACATGGGACGTTCTCCGGCTCACCAAGATGCCCGTGGCCCTCATCGACGTCGGTTACATCACGAACCCGAACGACGCTGCAGTGCTTGCTGATTCGGATTGGCGCAACGTCATCGCCGACGCCATCGTAGTGGCGGTGAAGCGACTGTACCTGCTCGATCAGGACGATCGTCCTACGGGCACTTATACTTTCGCGGATCTGCTGGCCGCGGAGAACAGCTCCCGCTGATCCGCTGCGGCCCGGTTCCCACCGGGACCGCCGTCCGCTGCCGACCGGCCAGATCCATCTCGGCCATCACCACCAGTTTCTGCAGCGCACTCTCCACCTCGACCTTCCAGCCGAGCCCTTCGTCGAGCTCCAGTCGGAAACGCGGGAACCTCTGGTGCGACGACACGACGTCGAACCCGGAATCTTTCAGAAACGACGCGTCATTCATACAGTTCGTGCAGAGGTCGCCCTGGGGGTCGTCGAGGATCTCACGCGCGACTTCGACGATCGCCTCATCCGACCAGAGCTCGAGATCGTCGGCCACCCCGCCCGCGCTCCCGGCGAGCACGAAAGGATCCGCGCCGGACCCGTTCCGTACCAGACCGAACGATTCGACCGCCCGGACGCCTCGTCGGATCAGGTCGCCCAGCACCGCGTCCAGCAGGATGGTGGCTACTTCGTCGTGGCCGGGCTCGGTACGGATGCTGGTGAGCAGCACGGCGTCGTGGCTCACCGGCGACGTAGGGAAGTGCTGCGACCGCGGAACACGATTGGGCGGCGCGTAGAAGGCTGTACCGATGACAGTGTTCGTGCTCGACTCGAACGCGACCTGCCCGCACGCACCCCAATCGAGGAGAAGACCCGAGATCCACGCCTCCTTGTCGAACTCGCTTTCGTAGGGTTCGAGATCGCCGGGGCCCGGTGCCGTGCCGCGGCTTGTCTGCGCCACGGGCTCGACTTCCCAGAAGACGCATTTGCGGGTGTGGTGGGGGAGCGACGCGAAGGATCCCAGTTCCAACCGAGTGACGGACACACTCATGTCGGTGCGCCCCGGTCGAGAGTTCCACGGATGCCGAATGTAGCAGCGCAACAACAGCTTTCGCTGCATGAGCGCCCGCTGGCTACCTCAATCGTCACTGTGACATTACTTCCGCGTCTAGGTGGTACCGGAAATCCCGCGCCGAAATTCACTTCTTCGGATCGATGAACTGGACAATGCGTTCCAGGTCGTCGACCGAGCCGAACTCCACCACGATCTTGCCTTTTCTTTTCCCTAGACTGACTGTAACCCTGGTGTCCAGACTGTCGGACAGTCTCTCCGCGAGATCCTGGAGGCCTGGCATCTGCATCGGACGGCGTTTCGGTGCCGACGGAGATTTCGCTTCCGGACCGTCGCCACGATTGGCGAGCGTGACAGCTTCTTCGGTCGCCCGCACCGACAACCCTTCGGCGACGATCCGCGCCGCGAGAGCTTCCTGAGCGTCGCTTCCGGTCTCGAGGGACAGGAGAGCGCGGGCATGGCCGGCCGACAGCACCCCCGCCGCGACCCGGCGTTGCACCGGAATCGGGAGTTTGAGCAACCGGATCATGTTGCTGATCAGCGGGCGAGAACGGCCGAGGCGAGAGGCGAGCTCCTCGTGCGTCACACCGAACTCCTCGAGCAGCTGCTGATAGGCCGCCGCTTCTTCGAGTGGGTTGAGCTGCGCACGGTGGATGTTCTCCAACAACGCATCGCGCAGCATGTCACCGTCAGGCGTCTCCCGCACAATCGCGGGGATGGCCTCGAGCCCTGCCTCCTGGCTTGCCCGCCACCGGCGCTCACCCATGACGATCTGATAGGCGATCCCATCCGCGGTGGGCTGCTTGAGTCGGCGCACCACGATGGGCTGCATCAGTCCGAACTCTCGAATCGAGTGCACGAGCTCCGCCATCGCCTCGTCATCGAAGACGGTTCTGGGCTGACTGGGATTCGGCTGGATCTCCTTCGGGGGCAACTCGCGGTACACCGCGCCCGCCTCTTCCGGGCTGAGAGGTTGCGTCCCGGTCGCCTGCGTAGCGGCAGTCGACGAGGTCTTGACGCCATCATCAGCTGTCGTCGGACCCTTGCCGATGACGACATCCGCTGCGGCGTTGCCGAGGCGCGGGGCGCCCGATTGGTCGTCGGCAGGCCCCGTCGGAATCAGCGCCGCGAGCCCTCGTCCGAGTCCACCCCGGCGCTGAGCGGCGTCTCGTTGACTCATTGGTGCTCCCTTTCGCGATGATGGTCGTGAGTCGGCGTGTCACGTGAACCGAGGCGATACCGGATCACGCCGGCGCCCCCTCGGCAGCCCGCAACGCCAGTTCGCGTGCAGCATCGAGGTAACTCATTGCGCCGCGAGAGCCGGGGTCGTACTCGATGATCGTCATCCCGTATCCGGGGGCCTCGGAGACCTTGACGCTCCGCGGGATGATCGTGCTCAGCACCTTGTCGCCGAAGTGACGCCGCACTTCTTCGGCCACCTGATCGGCCAATTTTGTTCGGCCGTCGTACATCGTCAGCACGATCGTGGAGACGTGGAGCTCACGGTTGAGGTGCGCCTGTACGAGTTCGATATTGCGCAGCAACTGTCCGACGCCCTCGAGTGCGTAATACTCGCACTGGATCGGGATGAGAACCTCACGGGCTGCCACCATCGCATTGACAGTGAGCAGACCCAGTGATGGGGGACAGTCGATGAACACGTAGTCGATCTGGTACTTGGCAAGCACGTCGTCGGCGAGCGCATTACGCAACCGATTCTCGCGTGCCACCAGCGACACGAGTTCGATCTCGGCGCCGGCCAGATCGAGAGTCGCAGGCACGCAGAACAGCCCGCGCTGGCTGGGCGATTCCTGGATCGCTTCCTCGAGGGTCACTTCACCGAGCAATAGCTCGTACACCGATGCGATGTCCTGCGCACGATGATCGATGCCGAGCGCGGTACTGGCGTTGCCCTGTGGGTCGAGATCGACGACCAGAACGCGAAGACCGCGCAGCGCGAGTCCGGCCGCGAGGTTGACGGTCGTCGTGGTCTTCCCGACGCCGCCCTTCTGATTGGCGACGGTCATGATCCGTGTATGCGGCGGTTTGGGTAGTTGCCCCGCACCCCCGGGAGTCAGTACCTGACTCGCGCGCTCTGCGGCCATGGCGATAGGGGTGTCGGCGAAGGGCTGGCCGTCAACTCCGGGGTGACCCCCTGCCGGGGTTTCACGTGAAACATTCGGGTCTTGATCGACCACGCGTGGACTCCTTTGACCGACCTCGTACGGACTCGCGTCCGTACCGCCGGCGGCTGTAGCTGCCGACCCTACGGTCGCGGAAGCGTCCATTGCAGCACCTTCGGGGGTGCCGACAGAACGCTTCCTATTCTGCGCCCTTCGCGGACTCCACACCAATCCGATCGCCTCCTCAGCGCCGTCCGGAACGGCCACCGCGCGACCGCTCGGTCTTGGTTCCCACGATCACGGTCGTCGGCGTTTCGAGAACGCGATCGCCGCACGTGTGAACCGTCAGTTCTGTGATCCCAGAGCGCCCGACCACCGCCCGATCGCGTTCGATCTCTTCGGCTGCTGACGACCCTTTGATCGCGATCATCTGGCCTCCGGGCCGGACCAGGGGAGCGGACCATTTCGCCAATCGTTCGAGCGGCGCAACGGCTCGCGACGTCACCACATCGGCGGGCTCGACGACGGCGCGTACCGCCTTCTCTTCGGCTCGCCCACGGATCACGATCACGTTGTCCAACGAGAGCGCGGCAGCAGCACGGTCCAAGAAGGTGCTGCGTCGGAGTAGCGGTTCGATGAGAGTGATCGAGAGATCTGGGCGTGCAATGGCGAGGGGGATGCCGGGGAGGCCGGCACCGCTGCCGATGTCGATCACGCGCGATCCGTCGGAGATGAGCTCGCCGAGGACGCCGCAGTTGAGGATGTGACGATCCCACAGTCGCGGGACCTCTCGCGGACCCATGAGTCCGTGGTCGATCCCGTCGGTGGCGAGGATGCGCCAGTAGTCCCCCGCCAGCGCCACCCGCTCACCGAAGACATCAGTCGCGATGTCTGGCGGAACCGCCAACGCATCAAGATCGTGCTCGTGCCCGGGTTGTGCGTCAGACGGCACTTCGCCTCCGTTCGAGTGGGATACCTAGACAGTGTTTCACGTGAAACCCAACCCTCTGGCGGGTCGGTGCACATCGGGTCTTAGCGCGATGTTTCACGTGAAACACATCGATGTGATTCGACGACAAACCGGCGGAACTGAGCGCAACGTCCCGTCGAACCCGCGATCGACATCTGCGTCGCTTTCGCCCCCTCCCGCTCCCTGGTCCGAGAGATCCGTTAGATCTCTGGCCCTGGGGCCAGAAGCACAAGCCGCCAGGCCCAAAACAAGCGACGAAGAAGCGCGGTCGAGATCGACGAGCCTCGATAGATTCGCGACGCATCTCGCCAGGACCCTTCGTGACGGCCTCCGCAAGCTCCGGCCTCCTCAGGGAGCGGTGGTTCCCTTGCAGCCCACGACGGCCGCCAGGCCGCAGATACCGAGGAGCGAGCTCGGGAGCGATACCACCTGCTCCCTGAGGAGTGACCTTGCGAGCGTCATCCTGCTCCCTGAGGAACGACTCGCGAGCGGCACCGCCTGCACCCTGAGGAGCGACCTGGCGAGCGGCACCACCCGCTCCCTGAGGAGCGAGCTTGCGAGCGGCACGAAGGGTCTTGGTGGGCCGGGTTGCGAAGACCCTTCGTGACGGCCTCCGCAAGCTCCGGCCTCCTCAGGGAACAGGGGGTGACGCGCCCTCCGCAAGCTCCGGCCTCCTCAGGGAACAGGGGGTGACGCGCCCTCCGCAAGCTCCGGGCCCTCCTCAGGGAGCGCGGGTTTGCCGCGCCCTCCGCAAGCTCCGGACACTCCGTAGGGGCGGAACTAGACGCGCCCTCCGCAAGCTCCGGACGCCCTCAGGGAGCAGGTCGTTCATTCGGACCAGGGGAGCACGGACTCGGATGTTCACGAGTGTTCTTCCATGGTCCACAACAGTCGCCAGGCTGAGGATAGTGACGTGCGAGCCCTGCGCCACCCAGCTCCCTGAGGTGCGAGCGAAGCGAGCCTCGAAGGGTCTGATGACGTCCGTTTCGATTGACACTCCGGTCCCGGAAAGGAAGCGTCACGTGACAATTCGATCGCTCTGCATCCGGAACCGAGCAGCGAGCGGTGTCGTTGGCCAGTGGCGACGCTTGGCGCGGGTATGCCAACCCGCCGGAGAGTCACTGCCGCGGTCCGCGCTGCCAACACCCGGAACTGCCCAAACGTCACAGCGGCCGCCGAGACTGGCAACTCGGCAGCCGCTCGACCGACCGCGCCTCGACCCGGGCCGGGCAATGAACGGCTTTGGGCTCTCTCGTCGCGTCCGGCACACGTGGCCATCCACCGCGCTACGAGTACGTCCATGGTGCGAGTTGGCGCTACCGCCATGTGCAGCAACG
>NZ_JAMBDT010000127.1:0-12093 GCF_025143765.1 Gordonia sp. p3-SID1431 | reverse complement strand
CAGCCGAGGCTGAAGGGCTTTCCATTGAGCACCACGACACCCTTGACGGCGTCGGTGTTCACCGTCACCTGGATGACAGCCTTAGCCGAAGCGTGGCCGGCGCAAGAATTAACGCCCAGCTTCTCCTGGCTGTACACGACGCCACCCTTATTGCCTGCGAAGGTGTAACTGTTCACCGTGTAGTCCTTGAAGCTCGTGTCACTACCGGAGGTCGTGTTCACCAACCAAACGCGCTCAACCTGACCCGGGCCCAGGCTGACGGAACCATTTGCTCCGCCACTGGGGCTCCAACCGCCAGCGCTGTCAGGCGTCTCCCAGGTACCCGTGTTGCCGTTGGAGTCGGTGTACGTGCCGCTATCGCCCGAACTCGGCGGCTCATAGGCGTAACCACCTTCTGCCCCCGCGCCGGCACCAAAGTTAACCTGGCATCCAATGTCGAAGCCCACCTTGACAGATCCACCTTCAGCCTTCCCGCCGACGGTGACGCGGACCTTGCCCGACAACCAAGCTTCGCGCGAGGTCGGCACATTGCTGATCGCTCGCTGGACGTTGACGTACTCGTCGAACAGCTGAACGGTGACGGGGGTGCCGTCGACCAGGGTCTTGGTGATGGTGCCACCCGGCAGCGGGCCGGCGGTGGCGCCGCCGGCGCCGAGGCTGGTGAGGCCCATCGCGACGGCACCGGCGATACCGGCCGCCGCAACCACGCGACGCGTGATGTTGTTCTTCATGATTCCCCTTCGTGGAATATCAATCTGCTCAAAGCAGATAAGTCAGAGAAAGCTAGTTATCTGCGCCGGTCAGTTGATGCTGAAGGGCTTGCCGTACAGGGTGGACTGAATGAGGGTTCCCTCACCGCTCAGCTTGCCGTCATCAGTGCTGTACCCCTTGGCGGCTGTCACCTTCGCCACCGAGCGGACAGAAGCGAACCCACCGCACTTATTGAGCGTGAACGAGAGCTGCGACAACTGGATGCTCGCAACTCCCGCATCCGAGAGGTCCTTGTCCGTGATGCTGACCTCTGCCACCTGTCCGGGACTGAGGGGGAGATTGAGCGAACCGCTGAGCCCGCCGCTCTGTGCGAAGAAGTCGATGCTTCCTCCGAGGCCAAGCTCGAGTCCGTCGAGATTCACCTGGCAACCGACTAGGTAGGTGACGGCAAGGTTGCCGCCGACGCCTTCGCTGGCCTTCGCAGCGTAATTGCCCGACAGAACGAAGCCCCGGGAAGTCGGGACGTTGGCTACGGTCGGAATCGCGTAAGCGCTCTCAGCCGTGCGCCAGGTCTGCACGACCTCGCCGTCGATACCGGTGGCCTTCTTGTACCCGTTCGGCAGCGGCGCTCCGGCCGCTTCACCGACGCCCATGCCGGCCAGGCCCACGACCGCGGCCGAGGCGATCGCGACCGCGCCCGCGGCGCGGCGCAGCCCAAGCTTGCTGAACTTGCTCATTCGTTCCCTCTCACAGGATTCGGCTGTTACCCCGCGGAATGCACTCACACCCGCAAGTCATGACCCACGACGTTCGATGGGCTTCCACACAGTTACCACTAAGCCCGCTCTTACGCATGTCTTAGCCGTCGTTAAGAATCCATCGAATTCCTGGTCACTGCTGCGTCGTCACTCGCGACAGATCGCAGGACTCCCCCCGGTCCCCGACTCTGGGGACCGGCGTGTCGTCGAACCGAACGTTATCGGAGCGGTCTCAAGTCGGGCAACAGGAGGACTCGAGCGTGTCACGAAGAGGCCACGCACCAGCGTGAATCTCGAATTCGCCAACGATAGAACGCCGAAAGTTAACGACAGGAAAACACGCTGCTGTGACTACGTGCGGAAAGAGCGGAATCACCCGTGGTGCGGCGGCCGCTGCGCCTCATACCAATCCTTAGAGCGCCCTGTGTGATGTTCGTCACTCTCGTCTGAAGTCAGTTCAGGAACGGTGTTCCCGAACACCGCATCGAGACGACGACGCCGCGCAGCTCGGTGCTGCGCGGCGTCATCATCGCTGCTCATCGGCAATTTCCGGGGTTCTGAAGACTCTGTTCCCACCGGTCGGATATCCCATCGAAAGTGGCCCGTCACCCTGTTAACCAGGAGTTTTCTTTGTATTGCTGAACAGATTTCCGGGCCGCTCGGAGGCCTCGCGGAGCGACCGGGTCAGAACTCGCTGATCGACTCGATCACGTACTTGGCGAGGGGTGCGGCAGTTGCCATGCCGTCGCGCACCGCAGCCCGCGAGTTGGCCAGGTTCACCACGAGTGTCTGTCCGGAGATTCCAGCCAGCCCGCGCGAAAGTCCGCCGTCGGTGGCTCCCGCCGCCAGACCGGAGCTGCGGACGGCCTCTTCTATACCCCGCAGACGCCGATCCAGAAGGGGTTCGGTGGCCTCGGGCGTCACATCCCGGGCGCCGACGCCGACGCCGCCCACCGAGACCACGAGGTCCACTCCGCCGATCACCGCGGTGTTGAGCGCATTGCGGATCTCCACCTCGTCCCCGGAGACGACCACGGCGGCGTCGACGTGGAACCCCGCCTCGGCCAGCAGTTCGCTCACGAGCGGCCCGAGCAGACGCTGGTCCTCACCGTGGGCCGCCTCGTCGTCGACGACGACGACCAGCGCACGACCGATCTCTTCGCCCTGCGGGCGGTGAGCGGCCTGTTCGTGGCGCGCGACGAACTCCCGTGCCGCGGCGTCGGCCGCGACCACGTCGGCGGGGTCGACCGGACCCGGCCCGCCCGCGAGGCGGACGTCCAATGAGTTCTCGTCGAGATCGGTCTCGGCCGAGACGGCGGTGGTACCCGGGTTGCGCGGAGCAGCGTCGGACATGACAGGCCCTTTCTTGATAGGTGGGACCGTCGAAACGGTCGTTCGTGCTGCGCTGTGCCGGCGCCCGCGGTGGGCGCCGGAACAGCCTCCTCGATGCAGTTGTGGTGGTCGGTCAGCCGGCCGCGAGCGTGCCGAGCTTCACCTGGGCGGTCTTGGTGGCGCCGTTGTCCACGTAGGTCACGGTGACCGTGTCGCCCGGTGCGTGCGACCGGACCGCGGCGACGAGGGCGTCCCCCGAGGAGATGACGCGGTCGTCGACCTTCGTGATGACCGCGTCCTCGGGGATGCCCGCGTTCGCAGCCGGACCGCCGGGCGTCACCGCGGTGACGACGGCCCCGGGTGCGTCGGACGCGCCGCTCGGCCGTACCGACACACCGATGTTGGCGTGGCTGGCCTTGCCGGTGGACTCGAGTTCCCTGGCCACCCGGATGGCCTGATCGATCGGGATCGCGAACCCGAGTCCGATGCTGCCACCGGCCTGTTGCTCACCCCCACCGAGGGTGGCGATCGCGGTGTTGATCCCGATCAGCGCGCCCCGGGCGTTCACCAGGGCACCGCCGGAGTTGCCCGGGTTGATCGCCGCGTCCGTCTGGATGGCGTCGATGACCGAGGTGGTGTTGGTCCCGGGGTCACGCGAGGTCAGCACGGGACGGTTGAGCGCACTGATGATGCCGGTGGTGACGGTGCCCGCGAGTCCCAGCGGTGAACCGATTGCGATCACGTCCTGCCCGACGGCCAGGTTGTTCGAGTTGCCCACGGTGATCGGTGTGACGTCGTCGCGGTCGACCTTGATGACCGCGATGTCGGAGATCGGGTCGGCCCCCAGGACACGGGCCTCGGCCCGCGAACCGTCGGCGAAGTTGACCGCGACCCTCGACGCCGGGCCGTTGCCGCCGGCACTGACGACGTGGTTGTTCGTCATGATGACGCCGTCCTCGCTGAGGACGACGCCCGAGCCGGAACCCATCGCCCCGCCGGACGCGACCTCGATGGAGACCACCGACGGGGTGACCCGGGCCGCGACCTCCTGCACGGAACCGGCCGGCGCGGCGACCGGCGTCGTGTTGTCGTTGCCGGGATCGCCGCCCAGCGGACCGTTGCTGGAGCTGGAACCAGCGTCGGACTCGGCGAGGTTGTATCCGGCCACGCCACCCACACCGCCCGCGACCAACGCCAGGACGAGTCCGGCCACCCCCAGCGCCACGAGGCGTCCGCCACTCTTCTTCTTGGCGGGTGCGGCCGAGGGGCCGTCCGGGCCCTGGTTCCCGAAGCCGGGCTGGGAGCCGAACGGCGGCTGGCCCGACTGTCCGTACGCGGGACCCGGACCGTAGTTGCCCTGTGGCGGGAACGGACTCGTCCCGGGCCTGCCGTACGACGATGTCGACGCGTTGGTACCCGGGTAGCCCTGGCCGCCCGGTGCGGGGAAGGAGCCCGACGGCGGACCGAACGGACCGCCCTGTCCCGACGCCTCGTTGCCCGACGCCGCGCGGTGACCCCCGCCCGGTTGGCCCCCACCGTGCTGACCACCGCCGTGTTGACCACCGCCGTGCTGACCGCCCCCGTAGGAGCTGTCACCGTGCGAACCGCCAGTCGTCATCTTCGTCTCTTCCTCGTCGGCCCGGCCATGCGCCGGTGCTTGTTGTCAGTGGCCGGGCCGGGACCGCAACACCTCGGCATCGTCGTACCCGAACTGCGCCTTCGGTCAACCCTAGGTGATCCGAGACCAGGTCACACCGGGCGAGTTCAAGGCTGTTCGCAGTCGTCGACAACCGAGTCGTCGGCCCGGCGCCACCCGCTTCTCCTCTACTGACGAATCACCTGCGGGGATGGTTCCGCCGCAGTTGCCCGGCCCGGCAGGGTCATCCGGATCAGCGCTCCCCCGAGCGGCGACGTGTCGGCGACCACGGTGCCGCCGTGTCGTTCGACCACCTGACGCACGATTGCCAGTCCCAGACCCGATCCCGGCATCGACCGCGACTGCGTCGACCGATAGAACCGCTCGAAGACGAGACCTCGGTCCTCCTCGGGGATTCCGGGACCGGCATCGGCGACGTTGAGCTCCGCGGTCGACATCCCGATCTGGGTCAGGCCGACGCGCACCGTGCGGCCGGGAGGACTCCACTTCGCCGCGTTGTCGAGCACGTTCAGCACCGCGCGCGACAGTCCATGTGCCTCGCCGAACACGAACCACGGGGCGAGGTCGACCTCGAACTCGACGTCGTTGCGGCGGCGTCGAACTCGTTCGAGGGCCTGCTCCACGATCTCGGCGAGATCGACCTCCTCGTAGACCACTTCCGGCGCGTCCTCGCGGGCGAGGTCGACGAGATCGCCCACGAGCGTGGACAATTCCTCGATCTGCGCCATCACATCGGCACGGAGATCGACCATGTCCTCCTCCGGCACCGCCCGCGCCCCGGGACGACTCGCGGCGATCAGCAACTCCAGATTGGTCCGCAACGAGGTCAACGGGGTCCGCAGCTCGTGTCCGGCGTCGGCGACCAGACGTGCCTGCCGATCCCGGGACTCGTCGAGGGCGCGCAGCATCGCGTTGAAACTGACCGTGAGCTTGGCGAGTTCGTCGTTGCCGGTCACCGGGATGGGCGTCAGGTCGTTGGTCCGCGCGACCCGCTCCACGGCGCGGTTGAGACGCGAGACCGGCCGCAACCCGGCGCGCGCCACCGTCGTCCCGGCCAGGGCGGCGAGGGCGACCCCGCCGCAACCGACCACGAAGAGCACCCAGGCCAGACGCTTGAGCACCCGGTCGGTCTGGATGAGGCTCTGTGCGAGCACGAGGGTGTTGCCGTCGTCGAGTTTGCGGGTCAGGACACGCTGATTGCGCGTGGTGCGCAGGCTCTGCTGCGTGGAACCGGGCACGGACGGCGACCGGACGATGCCGCGCTCGACGTCGTCGAACGGCACCTGACCGATGAGATACGTCTCGCCGCTGGGGGTCACCAGCGCGATGGAGATGTTGGTGGAGAACACCGTTCCGGCCACCAGCTGCTCGGGTTGCGTACGCAGGACCCCCGCGCGGGCGAGCGCGGCCATCCCGTCGGCGCGACTCTCGAGCTGCTGGTCGACATCGTTGTACATCGCGCGATACACGACGAAATACGCGGCCGCGGCCATCAGACTCACCGAGACCAGCACGACGGTCGCCGACAGGATCGTCACGCGGGTACGCAGCGACACCGCGCGCATCAGCGGCATCGGCGCCCGCATCTCCTTCTCGTCCGACCCGACACCGGTGGTGTGCCCCGTGATCGCCCGGGTGAGGCGGTCGCGGAGGAGATCCCGGGTCTTCGGGTGTCGCGACGTCGAGTTCGACGACTTGCCGATCACTAGGGCGGCGTCTCCCGCAGGACGTACCCGACCCCGCGCACGGTGTGGATCAGTCGCGGTTCGCCGTCGGCCTCGGTCTTACGCCGGAGATAGCCGACGTACACCTCGAGCGCATTACCCGACGTCGGGAAGTCGTAGCCCCAGACCTCTTCGAGGATGCGGCTGCGCGACAACACCCGGCGCGGATTGGCCATGAGCATCTCGAGCAGGGCGAACTCGGTGCGCGTCAGACTGATCGAGCGCTCGCCGCGGGTGACATCGCGGGTGACGGGATCGAGCGACAGATCCGCGAACGTCAGGGTCTCCGAATCCGCGTCCTCGTCCGGCGAGGCACGGCGCAACAGCGCCCGCAACCGGGCGAGGAGTTCCTCGAGGGCGAACGGCTTGGGCAGGTAGTCGTCGGCTCCGGCGTCGAGCCCGGACACCCGCTCGGACACTGAGTCGCGTGCGGTCAGCACCAGGATGGGGAGGTCGTCACCGGCGGAGCGGAGTCGGCGGCACACCTCGAGGCCGTCGAGCCTGGGCATCATCACGTCGAGGATCGCCACGTCCGGCCGGTCGGCCAGGATCTTCTCGAGTGCCTCGATGCCGTCGCCCGCGGTCTCGACGCTGTAGCCGTTGAAGGTGAGCGACCGTCGCAACGACTCCCGGACGGCCCGATCGTCATCGACCACGAGGATGCGCATGGCTACAGTCTTATCCACCCCGGCTGAGATCCGGCTGAGCAACGCCGAAACCCACCCGTTCAAGTGCCGGAGTCGGCGTTCACCTGCGGTTCCGGCGGCCTTTCACATCGGGGACCGAGTTCTGTGAGGTCAAATTGATGGATGCGTAACGCCGGGCTTCGGGTCGCGAAACATCGACCTCCGACGCTGAAACCCGTGACCCTGTCTGCCCCGACTCGATCTGTCGTGTCCCGATCGGTGATGTCGCTGTGCGCCTATTGCGGTGTCGGTTGCGGCATGGAGATGAAGCTCGACGACGATTCCGACCGCGTCACCAGGACGATCGGCCGGCCCGATCATCCGACGAACTTCGGGCGACTGTGCACCAAGGGGTCCACCACCGCGGACATGCTCGCCGCCGGCGGGCGCCTGTCCACCGCACTGGTCCGAGACGATCGCGGCGGCCAGCTGCGGCCCGCCGAGATCGACGCCGTCATCACCGACACCGCACGGCGCCTCCGCGACATCGTCGACCAACACGGGCCCGACGCGGTGGCCCTGTACGTCTCGGGCCAGATGTCGCTCGAGGCGCAGTACCTGTCGAACAAGCTGGCCAAGGGTTTCCTGCGCACCCACCAGATCGAGTCGAACTCGCGGTTGTGCATGGCGAGCGCCGGGACCGGATACAAGCTCTCGCTCGGATCCGACGGGCCGCCCGGGTCGTATCAGGACTTCGACCACGCCGACGTCTTCCTGGTCATCGGCGCCAACATGGCCGACTGCCACCCGATCCTGTTCCTGCGCATGATGGATCGGGTCAAGGCCGGGGCGAAGCTCATCGTCGTCGATCCGCGTCGCACGGCAACGGCCGACAAGGCGGACCTGTTCCTGCAGATCCGATCCGGGACCGACCTCGCCTTCCTCAACGGCCTGCTGCACCTGCTGATCGCGAATGGCCACACCGACACCGAGTTCATCGAGTCGTTCACCGAGGGCTTCGACCAGATTCCCGAGTTCGCCGCCCAGTACCCACCGGACGTCGTCGAGTCGATCACCGGGATCGCGGAGTCGGATCTGCGGGCCGCGGCCGAGCTGATCGGGAACGCAGCCAACTGGATGAGTTGCTGGACGATGGGCCTCAACCAGTCCACCCACGGGACCTGGAACACCAACGCGCTCATCAACCTCCACCTCGCCACCGGCGCGATCTGCCGGCTCGGCAGCGGGCCGTTCTCACTGACCGGACAGCCGAACGCCATGGGCGGACGCGAGATGGGCTACATGGGCCCGGGCCTGCCCGGCCAGCGCGCGGTCGTGTCCGCGGCGGACCGTGAGTTCGTGGAGGGCGTCTGGGGTGTTCCGGCCGGGACCCTGCGCACCGACGTGGGCGGCGGCACCATCGACATGTTCCGGCGGATGGCCGATGGCGAGATCAAGGCGTGCTGGATCATCTGCACCAATCCCGTTGCCTCGGTGGCGAATCGCAAGACCGTCATCGAGGGACTCGAGCGCGCCGAGCTCGTGATCACCCAGGACACCTTCGTCGACACCGAGACCAACCAGTACGCCGACGTGGTGCTGCCCGCGACGCTGTGGTCGGAGTCGACCGGTGTGATGGTCAACTCCGAACGCAACCTCACCCTGTTCGAACCCGCGCTCGACGCCCCCGGACAGGCGATCCCGGACTGGCAGATCATCGCGCGCATCGCCGCCGAGATGGGGTACGCCGACGCCTTCGACTATGCGAGCGCCGAGGAGGTGTTCGAGGAGATCAAACGGTTCGCGAACCCGAACACCGGCTACGACTTGCGCGGGGTGACCTACGACCGGCTCCGCCGCACGCCGATGCAATGGCCGTGCCCGCCGGCCGAAGACGGCGTGCCCGATCCGGTGGACACCGGTGCCCGCAACCCGATCCGGTATCTCAACGACGGTCGCAGTCAGACGCTCCACCGCCTCGACGACGGGTCGACGCCGCGCCTCGCGTTCGCCACCCCCAGCCGCCGCGCCCAGTTCTTCGCCCGTCCCCACCTCGACCCGGCCGAGATGCCCGACGACGACTACCCGTTCCTGCTGAACACGGGCCGGTTGCCCCATCAGTGGCACACCATGACCAAGACCGGCCGGGTGGCGAAGCTCAACAAACTCAACCCGGAGCCCTTCGTCGAGATACATCCCGACGATGCCGACCGGTTGGGCATCACGGCCGCGGACAAGGTCGAGGTCGCGTCCCGTCGCGGCCGGGCGGTGTTGCCGGCGCGGATCTCCGACCGCGTGCGACCCGGCAACTGCTTCGTACCGTTTCACTGGAACGACGTCTTCGGCGAACACCTGGCGATCAATGCCGTCACCTCCGACGCGGTGGATCCGTTGTCGCAGCAGCCGGAGCTGAAAGTGTGTGCGGTGACCCTGATCCGGGTGCCCGGTTCGCGCGGTGACGTCGACGATGCGCCGGTCGTCGCCGCGGGTTCACCTAAACTTGCTGAGGCACTGGGGGTCTCGGGTGTCGAGGCGCCTGCGATGACCCCCGCCGAGCGCCTCTACCTGGCCGGTCTGGTGGCCGGCGTGGGCGACTCACCCGCGGGCAGTCCGGTGCTCCCGGCCGATGCGCCGCTGGGTGCCGAGCTCCGCGTCTGGGTGTCGGGTGTTCTCGCCGGCCTGTACTCCCGCGCGGCCGCCGCACCCGATCCCGCTGTCCCCCGGTCCGACTCATCGCCGTCGGAACCGGACACCGACACGGTGACGGTGCTCTGGGCCTCGCAGATGGGCAACGCCGAGGAGCTCGCCGCAGAGGCCGCCGAGCGCGTCAAGGCCAGCGGCCTCCGGGTCGACGCCCGGTCGATGGACGATGTCGAAGTCGGCGAATTGAAGGGCACGGCCCTGTTCGTCACCTCGACCACCGGGGATGGCGATCCGCCGGACAACGGCACGTCGTTCTGGGACGCGCTGAACTCCGAGGACGCACCCGACCTGTCCGGTGTCGACTACGCGGTGCTGGCGCTCGGCGACTCCAACTACGACGACTTCTGCGGCCACGGACGCAAACTCGACACCCGCATCGGTGAACTGGGTGGCCGTCGCCTGCTCGAGCGCGTCGACTGCGAACCCGACTTCGAGGAGACGGCGGGCGGCTGGCTGACCGAGGTCATCCGGGCGATCAGCATGTCGAACCGGGCACCCACCTCGGGGGTGACCGGGGACCGGGTGACCGTGGTCAGTGAACCGGCCGACTCCGCGGCGGCACCCTCGGTACGTTCCGCGCCGGCCTATTCGCGGAAGAAGCCGCTGCTCACCTCGCTCGTGCGGAACGTCAAGCTCAACTCCGAGGGGTCCGGTAAGGACGTGCGCAACTTCGGGTTCCACCTGCCCGCCGGCACGATGTCGTACCAGGCCGGGGACGCGTTGGGGGTCTGGCCGCGCAACGACCCGACCCTCGTCGAGGAGTTCCTGGACCGCACCGGCCTCGACGCCGACGCGTCGGTGACCGTGGGCGGTGATGAGGTCGCGTTGCACACCGCCCTGCGCGACCGCATCGAATTCGCTCGTGTGACACCGGATCTCATTCGTTTCGTCGCCGACCGTACCGGTTCCGCCGATCTCAAGACGCTCATCGCACCCGGGAACAAACAGCAGTTCAACGACTGGGCGTGGGGGCGACAGTCGGTCGATGTCCTGGCCGATCATTCCGTCACCGCCGACGCCTCAGAGTGGATGCAGGTCCTCAAACCGATGATCCCCCGGTCGTATTCGATCTCGTCGAGTCCCCTGGAGAGTCCTGACGAGATCCAACTGACGGTGTCGGCCGTGCGCTACAACCTGTTCGGCACGCCGCGTGGTGGTGTCTGCTCGACCTTCCTGGCCGACCGCGCCGACGACGAGATCGGCGTGTTCGTCACCTCCACGAGCCACTTCCGGCCGCCGGCTGACCCCGACACCCCGATGATCATGATCGGCCCCGGCACCGGCATCGCCCCGTTCCGCGGTTTCCTCCGCGAACGCGAGGCCCTGGGGCACACCGGGAAGAACTGGCTGTTCTTCGGCGAGCAGTACTCGGCGACCGACTTCTACTATCGCGATGAGTTGACGACCATGCTCGGCGACGGACTGCTCACCCGCCTCGACGTCGCGTTCTCGCGCGATCAGGATCGCAAGATCTACGTCCAGGACCGGATGCGCGAACACGGTGAAGAGCTCTACCAGTGGCTGCACGACGGCGCTCACGTCTACGTCTGCGGCGACGCGACACGGATGGCCAAGGACGTCGACGCGACACTGAAAGGCATTGTCGCGCAGTACGGTCGCCGCTCCCCCGCGAGCGCGGAGTCCTACGTCAAGGCCCTCGCAGCCGACAAACGCTATGTGCGGGACGTGTACTGAAGGGCGAGCCCCGGACGGCGCCTGGCCGCAGATCTGAGCTGCGGCGCTACCCTATGGCACCCTGAGGTTCGACGCTTCCCTATGCTCCCTGAGGCGCGACGCTTCCCTATGCTCCCTGAGGTGCGACGCTTCCCTTTGCTCCCTGAGGTGCGACGCTTCCCTTTGCTCCCTGAGGTGCGACGCTTCCCTTTGCTCCCTGAGGTGCGACGCTTCCCTATGCTCCCTGAGGTGCGACGCTTCCCTATGCTCCCTGAGGTGCGAGGAGCGCAAGCGACGAGCCACGAAGGGCACCGCAAGTCGGAGTAAACAGGCGACGCCAGCTGCCGCGAACTCTCCACAGGCAGGGGTACATACGTTCCACGGGCTGCCAGAATCCTCGACGATACTGCGATGGCATGGGTATACATCCTCGAGTGCGCGGACGGGAAGTACTACGTCGGAAGCACGCGCGACCTCGACAATCGGTTACGCCAACACAGCTCGGCGCAGGTTGGTTTCACTGCTCACCGCCAGCCGGTGAGGCTGGCGTGGTCGGTTGAACTGTCACTGGACGACGCCTACGCGATCGAGCGACGAATTCACGGCTGGTCTCGTGCGAAGAAGAAGGCACTGATCGACGGCGATATCGATCTACTTCGCGCCCGGGCAGGGCGCAGGGGCGGTCGCCCACGCTGACATTGACACGAGGCTTTGTGAACAAACGTGCAGGAGGACTTTCAGTGCCGTCACCAGCCCCCCGTGGCTCGTAGCTATCGCTCCTCACAGATCAGGGTCTCCGGCCTGACGGCCGTCGTGGGCCACGAAAGACCACTCCTGGGCGACTGAACTCATGCTCCCTGAGGTGCGAGCGAAGCGAGCCACGAAGGGCACCGCAACGCGTCTCACCA
>NZ_JAMBDT010000126.1:0-12353 GCF_025143765.1 Gordonia sp. p3-SID1431 | reverse complement strand
CGTAACGCGCCTGGGATTTCCCCGGTCGGCGGGTCCGCGAACGGCCGAAGCACGCGGCCTGTCGGCTAGGGTCGAGAAATCCGGGTCACAAGATGCCCGGGTTGCGAGATCTGTTGACGCAATTGAGGAGACGACATGCCGTCCGGCTCGAGTACGGCCCCGACGCCGACCGGCCGCGGCCGCCCGCGCCTGGTACAGGCCCGACGCCGCGGGCAGACCGCGCGCGAGGAGATCCTCGACGCCGCTGCCGAATTGTTCACCCGCCACGGGTACACCGGGACGTCGACACGCATGATCGCCGAGGCGGTCGGCATCAGACAGGCGTCGATGTACCACTACTTCGGCACCAAAGACGACATTCTCGCGACCCTGCTGGAGACGACAGTCGTCGCCTCACTCGACCGCGCGCGGGTACTCCTCGACGGGGATGGACCCGCGCTGGCGCGGCTGCTGGAGCTCGCACGCTTCGACGTCGATCAGCTGGCGCAGTCGCGCTGGAACCTCGGTGCCCTGTACCTGCTGCCCGAGGTCGCTGACCAGCGGTTCGTCGAATTCCGTTCGGCGCGCCAGGAATTGGCCGACTCGTATGCCGCCCTGGCGGCCGCGGCACTCGGCGACGCCACCGACAAGCGGACGCTGCTCCCCTTCCGGCTGGTGGAGTCGGTCATCATGATGCGCGCCGACGAACAGCGCGGCGAGCTCGGCGAGCACACGGCTGCCGGTCTCGCCGCCACCGTCGTCGACGCGATCTCGCGAATCCTGTAGCAACAGAGCGCACATGGCCCACGTCGCTACGGGATTCCCGCGAGCGTGACGGCTAGCAGGTTCCGATCACGCCACCCTGCAGCGCCACCTCCATCTTGCGCACGATGGAGCAGTCCGCCGGACCACTCCCGACACTCCGCATGGGTTCGACCTGCTTCACCGCGGGGGTCGGGGCGAGCTGCCGGCCGACCGGCCCGGTGACCTGCGGTACGACCGGCTCCGGGGCGGCATGCCGCGGCTGATGCGGGACGACGACCCGCTCGGCCGACACCTCGGTGGCGTCCGCGCGCAGGTGTCGCGGCTTGTCGACCGGCACCTTCCAGCCCTTGTCATAGCCGTGCGCGGCGCCGATCGCGACACCGGCGGCGACCGCGGGCAGCGCGACGAGGGTGGCGACCACAGCCGTCCCGACCACGGGTCCGACGACGAGTCCCGTGGGCCACAACGGCAACGTGAGTATCAGACCCAAGGGGGCACCCACCACACCGCCGACCGCGAGGGCGAGGGGTGCTGCCACCCCGGCTCCGATGACGCCACCGACCGCGGCATCACCGACCATCTGCTCGGCCACCCGGTCGGCCCGCGCGACCGGTACCCCGTTGCTCTGCAACACATCCGAGATTCCTTGGACGATCTCACCGGCTCCCGCCGAGATCTGCGCGGCCAGTTGCGGAGACACCGCTCGCGGACGGGTCAGGTCCAGGTTTCCGACCCGAACCCGGTCCCCTGCATCGGCGACCGGCACCGCCACCGAACCGAGTGGCCGTAGGTGCCGCGACCCCGGTGTCGGGACGACCGACGTCACGTCCGGCCATGACCCGACCACCACCGGCGCCGCATCCGAGACCAGCGCGGCGTCGATCTGCGCGATGCGGAAAGCGTTGCCGGGCAGCGTTTGTGCTCCCGGCGTCGATGAGGAGGGAACCACCGGGACGGGCAGGGCCACCCCGGGTGAGGCCGCCTGGGCCACGGCCGGGGCCGTCACCGTGAGCGACGCGGCCAACGCGCAGCCGAGCAGGGCACCCGCCGGGCGGCGACCGCGCGGACGTGGGCAACGGTGTGCGCCGGATTTGCCGTTCTTGTCCATGGACGACCTCATCTCTTGTTGGTGAACCGATCATCGTGAGAAAACGCTAACCCCGAAGCGGCTTTCCGCGAGGCACTTTCGCGCGTCAGATGATCGTCGAGGACGGCCGCGATCTGTCTGATCGCCTCGTCCTCGGTCATCCCGAGGTGGTGGGTGTCGATGTCGACATTCGTGATGCTCCCCCGGACGTACCGCCCCCATCCGTTGGCGCCCAACGCATCCGGCCGTCGATCGCGCACGGCGGTGAAGTAGAGCACGTCGGTGTCGACGACCGGCGGGTCCCAGTCGCCGGTGGCCCGGATCAGCAGGTTGTAGGCGTCGGTCAGCCGCTCGATCGTCGCGGCGTCGATGCCGAACCCGGCGCCGAGGCGCTCGGCGATCTGCTCGGCGGCTTGTTCGGCGGTCGCGTCCGCACTGACGTAGTCGATGCCGAGGACCGGACCGAGGTTGCTGATCAGCTCGCCGGGGGTGACGGTGGTGATCGCCGACGAGTCGACACCGTCGGCCTCGGTGTCGAGCATGGCGAGCAGCGCGACCTCGGAACCGGCGGCCCGCATCTCGGCGGCGATCGCGTGCGCGATCACCCCGCCCAGCGACCATCCGAGCAGGTGATACGGGCCCTCGGGCTGGACCGTCCGGATCTCGTCGGCGTACCTGCGTGCGATCTCGTCGATCGTGGTGGGGCCGGGTGTCTCGCCCCCGATCTGTGGCGCCTGCAGGCCGTACACCGGACGGCCGGGCGGCACCTGCCGGCTCAGGGTCTGGTAGCTCCAGGCCAGGCCGGAGGCCGGGTGGATGCAGAACAGCGGCGGCAGTTCGCCTTCCGGCCGGATCGGGAGCAGGACGTCGAAGCCCACCCCGCCCGGCGCCTCGTCTCCCGGTCCGCGCGCGGCGTCGAACCCGTTGCGCATCCCGTCCTCGATCCGCCTTGCCAGGTCGGCCGGGCTCGAATCGGACAGCATCCACCGGACCGGGATCTCGACGTGCAACTCGGTCTCGAGGTCGTTGACGACCTGTACCGACCGCAGCGAATTGCCGCCGAGCGCGTAGAAGTCGTCGTCGGCGCCGACGCGCGGGACACCGAGCACGTGCTCGAAGGTCCGCGCGATCTCGGTCTCCAGCCACGACGACGGTGCGCGGAACGCCGAGGCGTCACGTGTCGGCTGCGGCAGCCTCGCCCGGTCGAGTTTGCCTGACGCGGTGATCGGCAGCGAGTCGATCACCATCACCGCCGTCGGCATCATGTATCCCGGGAGCGCCGCCGACGCGAACGCGGTGACCTCGGCGGTGTTCACCGACCTGCCCCCGCCGTCCCCCACGCCGGCCCCCGCCGGCACCAGGTAGACGGTGAGATAGTCGACCGCGTCGGTCGAGGTGACCGCGGCCGCCGCGCGGGCGATGTCCGGGTGCGCGGCGAAGACCGCCTCGATCTCACCGAGTTCGATGCGCAGCCCGCGGAGCTTGACCTGGAAGTCGCTGCGTCCCAGATACTCGAGCGCACCGCTTCGGCGACGCCGCACCAGATCACCGGTGCGGTACATCCGGGCGCCGGCCGCGAAGGGATCGGCCACGAAGCGATCGGCGGTCAGACCCGGTCGTCCGTGATAGCCCCGCGCCACCTGAGTCCCGGACAGGTAGAGGTCGCCGGTCACCCCCGCGGGCACCGGACGCAGCCGCGAGTCCAGCACGTACGCACGGGCGTTCCACACCGGCACCCCCATCGGCACCGCGCCGTCGGCGGCCGTCCCCACCGTGGAGGAGGTCGCGTGCACCGTGAACTCCGTCGGCCCGTACAGGTTGTACAACTCCACGTCCGGCAACGCACGGCGGGCGGCGTCCACCACGTCGGGCCCGAAGGCCTCACCCGCGACGAGCAGGGCCCGCAACGACAGCGCCGCGCCGGTGGGCAAGGCGTCGGCGAACACCGCCAGCATCGACGGCACGAACGAGGTGATGGTGACCCGATGTGTGGACATGACCTCGGTCAGGTAGCGCGGATCGGTGTGGCCGTCCGGTCGCGCGATCACCAGTCGGGCACCGACGGCCAGTGTCGCGAACAGTTCCCACACCGACACGTCGAAGGTCGCGGGAGTCTTCTGCAGCACCACGTCCGATCGGCTCAGCCCGTACTCGGCGCTGATCCAGCGAAGCTGGTTGACCACCGAACGATGCGACACGGCAACGCCTTTGGGTCGACCCGTGGAGCCGGAGGTGAACAGCACGTACGCGAGGGCGTCCGGGTTCAGCGGCGTGATCCGGTCATCGTCGGTCAGCGGCGAGTCGTCGAACCCGGAGAGATCGACGGAGTCGAGCGCGGACAGCACCAGCACCGGCTCGGCGCACTCGACCATGTAGTCGATCCGCTCGGCCGGATGGTCCGGGTCGATCGGCACGTAACCACCGCCGGCGGCGTGCACCGCGTACATCGCCGTGAGCTGGTCGAGCGAGCGTCGTATACGGAGCGCGACCAGCGAGTCCGGCCCCACCCCCTGTGCGACCATCCAGCGGGCCAGCCGGTTCACCCGACCGGAGAACTCGGCGTAGGTCTGCGAGACCGCCCCGGAGATCACCGCGGTGTCCTCGGCGTACGCGACCGCGGCCGCGGCGAACATCGAGGCGAGGGTCTCGGCGGAGTCCACCTCGTGCGACGTCGCGTTCGGACCCTGGAGGGCGGCAGACCGTTCGGCGTCGTCGAGCAGGTCCACGTCGTGGACAGGGCGGTCGGCGTCGATCGTCATCGCCTCGAGCATCGCCACCAACCGTTCGACGAACCGCTCCACGGTCGACGCGTCGAAGAGGTCGGACGCGAACGTGACACCACCGGTGATGCCGGCCGGCGCCCCGTGCGCGTCGTAGGAGTCGGCGACCGTCACCTGCAGATCGAACAGGGCGAGTCCGGTGTCCGGTTCGACGGCCCGCACCGACAGATCAGGCAGTTCGATGTCGGTGCTCGAGATGTTCTGGAACGCCAGCATCACCTGGAACAGCGGGTTGTGGGCGTCGGAGCGGACCGGGTTGAGTTCGGAGACGAGCCGTTCGAACGGGACGTCGGCGTGACCGAACGCCGCGAGGTCGGTGGTGCGCACGTCATCGATCAACTCGGCGAACGACATCCCGCTCCGCACCCGGGTGCGCAGGACCAGCGTGTTGACGAACATCCCGACCAGATCGTCGAGAGCACGTTCCCCGCGTCCGGCGTACGGGGTCCCGACGGCGACGTCGTCGGTCGCGGCGAGCCGCGCGAGCAGGGCGGCCAGCGCGGCATGGAAGACCATGAACAGCGTCGTGTTGTGGGCACGGGCGACCCGTTGCAACCCGGCGTGCAGATCGGCGTCGATGGTCAGGCCGACGGACTCCCCGACGTAGGACTGGGTGGCCGGGCGCGGCCGATCGGTGGGCAGCTCGAGCAACGGCGGTGTGCCGGCCAACTGCTCGGCCCAGTAGTCGATCTGCGCACGCAGCAACGAGTTCGGGTCCGATTCGGAGCCCAGGACCGCCCGCTGCCAGATCGCGTAGTCGGCGTACTGCACCGGCAACGGCACCCATCCGGGCGCCTCGCCCTGCAGACGCGCGACGTAGGCCGTCATGATGTCCCGCGCGAGGGGCCCCAACGAGGAGCCGTCACCGCCGATGTGATGCAGGATCACGGCGAGCACCCACGCGTCGCCGCCGAGCTCGAAGAGCACGATCCGGGTCGACGCCCCGGCGGTGAGGTCGAACGGTGCCGCGATCAGCTCCGTGATCGCCTGATCGACATCGGATTCCGCGACCTGGACGACCTCCATCGGGACGGAGTCCGCGGGCAGGATCACCTGAGCCGGTTCGCCTTCGACGAAGGGGTAGACGGTGCGCAGGATCTCGTGGCGGGCGACGACATCACCGATCGCCCGGTGGAGGGCGTCGACATCGAGACTTCCGGACAACCGCACCACGACCGGGATGCTGTACGCCGGCGACTCGGGTTCGATCCGGTTGAGGAACCACATGCGTTGCTGCGCATAGGACAGCGGGATCCGCTCCGGGCGTTCGTGTGCCACCAGGTCGACACGCCCGGTGTCCGTGTGCGACTCGGCGCGGGCGGCCAGCCGCGTCACCGTGGACGCCTCGAAGATCACCGACACCGGGATCGTGGTGTCAAGCGCCGCACCGATTCTCGCCACCACCCGCGTTGCGGCGAGACTGTTGCCGCCGAGGTCGAAGAAGTCGTCGTCGGCACCGACCGCGGCATCGACGGACAGGATGTCGGCGAACACCCCCGCGACGATCTCCTCGACCGGCGTGGCCGGGGCTCGGAAACTCCGGGTGGTGACGACCGGCGCGGGAAGGGCACGCCGGTCGAGCTTCCCACTGGGTGTCAGGGGGATGTCGTCGAGGACCACGACCGCCGCCGGGACCATGTACGTCGGCAACACCTCGCCGAGTTCGGCACGAAGTTTCTCACCGACGAGGGCGACGCCCGGCGCGGGCACGACGTAGGACACCAGGCGCATACCGATGCCGGAGTCGTGCCGCGGGACGGTGACGGCGTAGGCCACCCGAGCGAGTTCTGCCAGCGCGGCGTCGATCTCCCCGAGCTCGACCCGGAAGCCGTGGACCTTCACCTGGAAATCGTTGCGTCCGATGAACTCCAGGTCGCCCGAGTGGTTGCGGCGCACGATGTCCCCCGTGCGGTACGCGCGTTCTCCGGCATCGCCGAAGGGGTGGGCGACGAATCGGGCGGCGGACACCCCGGACCTGTTCAGGTAGCCGCGCGCGAGCGCGGGTCCGGACAGATACAGCTCCCCCGCGACCCCGTCCGGCACGGGCTGCAGACGGGAGTCGAGCACGAGCGTCTGCATCCCGGCGAGCGCCGTGCCGATCGTCGACCGTTCGCCCACCCGCAGCGGAGCGGTGGCGGTGGCGACGATGGTGGTCTCGGTGGGGCCGTATAGCACCCGGAATTCCCGAGCAGCGGCCGGATCGGCACCCACCCACCGGCTCACCAGGTCGGTCGGTACCTCGTCGCCCCCCGACATCACGACCCGCAGGTCGTCGAGCCCGTCCGGGTCCACCGAGGCCAGCGCGGCCGGGGTGACGAACGCATGGGAGACCCGGTGATCGCGAAGGAAGTCGGCCAGTTCGCGACCACCCCGCATCCCGGTGGGCGCCACGACGAGGGTGGCCGCGGCGCTCACGGCGAGCAGGATCTCCAGCAGCGACGCGTCGAACGAGGGAGAGGCGAAATGCAGTACCCGCGGGTAGGTTCCGAGCTCACGGTCGACGTGCAGCGTGGCGAGGTAATCGGCGACGCCGGCATGCGTGACGGCGACGCCCTTCGGCACGCCGGTGGAGCCGGAGGTGAAGACCACCCAGGCGGTGTTCGCGGGCCGGACCGGGCACACCCGATCGGTCTGTCGGATCGGCGACGACGACAGTTCGGCGACCTCGGCGGCGGTGGCGGGGTCGTCGAGCACGACCCAGTCGAGCGTCCCGGACAGCGTCGGCCGGGACCCACGTGTCGTGATCCCCAGTGGCGCAGCTGAATCGGACACCATCTGGTCGATCCGCGCGGCCGGGTAATGCGGGTCCACCGGGACATAGGGAGCACCCGATTTCACGACGGCCCACCACGCGACCAGCGATTCCGCCGACCGCTCCACGGCCACCGCCACCGGCCGCTCCGGTGCCGCACCATTGTCGATGAGATACCGCGCCAGCCGATTCGATCGGCGATCGAGCTCACCATAGGACAGCTCGACTTCGCCGCAGATCACCGCCGCACCGTCCGGGTCGGCCACGACGGCGGCCGCGAAGATCTCCGGCAGCAGCACGGGCTCCGCGACCGCACCCGGTCCCACCACCGACACCAGTTCCGCGCGCTCGGCTCCACCGAGCCAGTCGATGTCACCGACGGGTGTTGTCGCGTCGTCGACGATCGCGTCGAGCACACGGTGCAACCGACTGGCGATGCCGGTCACCGTCCCCGGATCGAACAGGTCGCGGGCGAACATCATGGTTCCCGAAAGACCCCGCGGCGTGCCGTCTTCGGTGTAGGACTCGGCGAGGACCACCTGGAGGTCGAACTGGCAGATGCCGGTGTCGGCCTGCGCGCGGGAGACGCGCAGGTCCGGCAGGTCGAGATGGACGTCGGACAGGTTCTGGAAGGCCAGCGCGACCTGGAACAGCGGATGATGCGCGGTGGACCGTTCCGGGTTGAGTTCGGAGACGATCCGCTCGAACGGGACGTCGGAGTGCTCGAAGGCGTCCAGGTCGACCTCGCGCACGCGGCCGAGCAATCCGGCGAACGACTCCGCGGCGTCGAGGTCGGTCCGGAGCGCGAGGGTGTTGACGAACATGCCGACGAGCGGTTCCAGTCCCGGTTCGCCGCGCCCGGCGACCGGGGTGCCGATCACGACGTCGTCGGCGCCGCTCAACCGGCCGAGCACCGCGGCGAGCGCGGCGTGCACGACCATGAACAACGACGCGCCATGTGCCCGCGCGAGGGCGAGGAGTTGCCCGTGCAGGCGGGCGTCGATCGCCACCGGCACCTGCCCGCCCGCGAGGGTCGCCACCGGCGGACGCGGGCGGTCGGTGGGCAGATCGAGGACGTCCGGGGCACCGGCCATGGTCGACCGCCAGAAATCCAGCTGGGCGTGCATCAACGAGGTCGGGTCGTCCGCGCTCCCCAGCATGTTTCGCTGCCACAGCGCGTAATCGGCGTACTGGACCGCGAGCGGTTCCCAGGCCGGTTCCGCGCCGGCGATGCGGGCGGCGTACGACGTCATCACATCGCGGGCGAGCGGCGCCATGGACTGGCCGTCACCGGCGATGTGATGGACCACGAGGACGAGCAGGAAACGTCCGTGGGTCCCCTCCCGGTCGTCGTGTGCGTCGCGGTTGTCCGGGCCATGGGGATCGTCCACGCCGTCCGGGTCGATCGCCACCACGGCCACACGCATCGGCACCGACGCGGTCACGTCGAAGCCGCGGCGTACGAACCCGGAGACGACGTCCTCGACCTCGCTGGCCGATGCTCGCGTCGACTCCAGGAGCACCGGGGCGTGGTCGAGGACGAGTTGCCACGGCTCGCCGTCGGTGTCGGGGTAGATCGTCCGCAGCACCTCGTGCCGTCCGACCACGTCGTCGAGGGCCTGCCCGAGCGCCGCGAGGTCCAGGTGCCCCGTGAGTTCGAGGACCACCGGGATGTTGTAGGCCGGCGACTCCGGCTCCATCCGATTGAGGAACCACATCCGCTGCTGCGCCAGCGACAACGGGATGCGCTCCGGGCGGACGGTTGCCGTCAACGCGGTGCGCCGGTCGTCGCCCAGCGACCCGACCAGCTCCGCCAGTGCCGCGACGCCGGGCGCGTCGAACACCGACCGCAGCGGAACCCGTACTCCCAGCTCCGCACCCAGCCGCGCCGTCACCACCGAGGCGGTCAGCGAGTCGCCACCCAGGGCGAAGAAGTCATCGTCGGCGCCCACGCGCGGCACGCCGAGGACATCCTGGAAGACGTGCGCCACGGCGGACTCGGCCGGGCCGGACGGTGCACGGAACCCACGCGGGGCAATCACCGGTTCGGGCAGGCGACTTCGATCCAGCTTGCCGGTCGGGGTGAGGGGTATCTCGTCCAGTACGACCACCGCGGCCGGGACCATGTATGCGGGCAGCGATCGCTCCAGCGACGCACGTAGTTCGTCACCGGAGAGCGACGCCCCCGCGGTGGCGGTCACGTAGGAGACCAGACAGTGCGGCGTTCCGTTCCCGCCACGCGGGACGGTCACGGCGTAGGCGACGTCGGCGCGCGATCCGAGGCGCGCGTCGATCTCGCCCACCTCTACCCGGGTGCCGCGCACCTTCACCTGGAAGTCGTTGCGTCCCACGTACTCCAGTGCACCGGACCGGGAGACCCGGACGAGGTCGCCCGTCCGGTACATCCGGGTTCCGGGCGCATCGGCGGGGCAGGCCACGAACCGCGCCGCCGTCGTCGCGGGCCGGCCGACATAACCGTCGGCCAGGCCGGGGCCGACGAGGTACAACTCGCCGACGACGCCCTGCGGAACCGGCCGCATCCACGTGTCGAGCACCATCGTGCCCACCGGTCCCACCGCCGTCCCGATCGTGATCGGATCACCCGCCCGCAGCGGCGTGCCGGCGGTGGCCCAGATGGTCGATTCGGTCGGCCCGTACAGGTTGATCATGTTCCGGCCGTCGGCCCACCGTGAGACCAACTCGGGCCCGACCGGTTCACCCGCGGTCGCCAGTACGCGCAGCGTGTCGAGACCGTCGGCCGGCACGGTGGCCAGTGCCGACGGCGTCAGGACGGCATGCGAGACCTGCTCGCGCCGAATCAGATTCGCGAGCGCGGGGCCGCCGTAGACATCGGGTGGCGCCACCACCAGACGTCCTCCGGTCCCGTGGGCCATCAGGAGTTCGAACACGAAGGCGTCGAAGCTCGGTGAGGCCACCTGCAACACATTCGACGACTGGTCGACGCCGAGGACCGCGCGCTGCGCCGCGACCACCTGCGCGAGTCCGCGATGTGAGACGACGACGCCCTTGGGCGTGCCGGTGGAACCGGACGTGTAGATCACGTAGGCGGTGTCCCCGAGCCGGATCGGGCCGCCGGCTTCGTTCGACTGGGGGCCGTCCGTCCGCGGTTCGTCGACGACGAGCCAATCGATGCTGTCGGGCAGTGCGGCCCGGCGCGCGCCGAAGGTGATGCCCAACCCGGCGCCGGCGTCGGCCAGCACGAACTCGATGCGCTCGGCGGGCAGGCTCGGATCCAGCGGCAGGAACGGCACTCCCGCCTTGGCCGCCGCCCAGATCGCGATCGCCGCCTCGACGGACCGCGGCAGTGCGCACGCCACGACGCCGGACTGCGCCCGCTGCGAGATCTGCCGCGCCAGGCGATCGGACTCGGCGTCCAGCTGCCGGTACGACAGCGACCGCTCGCCGCAGGTCACCGCGATCGCATCCGGCGCCTGACCGGCTGCGGCGGTGAGGATGTCGGGCAGGGTGGCCGGTTCCGGCATGTCGTCGATCCGTCCGGCGCCTGCCTCGTGCCCGACGTGACGGAGTGCGCCGAGGCGCGAACCCGGCTCGTCGGCGATGCGGGCGAGACATTCCACGAAGTGGTCGACGATCTCCCGTGCGCGGCTCTCGTCGAACTCGTCGCGATGGAACCGTACGGTGATGCCGAGTCCCGGTTCCCCCTCGCCGCCGTCGATCTTCGGCGCCACGACGACGCTCAGCGGGTAGGGCGTGGCGTCGAGCCCGGTGACGCTGTCGACGTGCAAGCCCGCCGCGGTGACCAGTTGTTGCAGTGCGTCCTCGCGCAGCGGGAACGACTGGAAGGCCAGTGCGGTGTCGAACAGATCCGACCGGCCCACCGCGCGGTGGATGGCCGGGAGTCCGACGTAGTGGTGGTCCAGGACCAGCGCGTTCGCGTCCTGCACATGAACCAGCAACTCGCGCAATGACATCGACGGTTCGAGACGGACCCGGATCGGTACCGTGCTGAGGAACATCCCCAGCGCCCGGTCGACGCCGGGCAGCTCCGGTGGCCGTCCGGCGACCGCGGAGCCCAGGACCACATCGGTGTCGCCGGTGAGGGTTCGCAGGACGAGGGCCCACGCCGCGGACAACGCGGTCCCGACCGTCACGGCGGACTCCGCGGCGGCCGAACGCAGACGCGCATACTCCTGCCCGGGCAGCTCGGCGATGACCTCACCGGCGTCGAACACGGTGGTCGCGGCACCGAGCCGGGTCACGCGGGTGGGTCCGTCGACGTCGGCGTAGGCCTGCGCCCACGCGGCCGCCGAGGCGTCCTGATCCTGTTCGCCGAGCCACGCGAGGTAGTCCCGGTACGAGGCTGCCGGCCGGCATGCGCCGATCTGCCCCGGGTCGCCGTAATAGTGGAGCAGTTCGCCGAGCAGCAGGGGCATCGACCAGCCGTCGAGGATCACGTGATGGTTGGTGACGTGCAGGGCGAAGTGGTCGCTGTCGAGCCGCACGAGGGTGAATCGGATCAGCGAGGGTTCGGTCAGATCGAAACCGGCGGCGGCGTCGGCGGCGGCGACCCGCCGGGCGGCCCCGCGGTCCGCGGCAACGGTGAGATCGACTGTCTGGAAGCGCACCTCGACGCCGTCGACGACGACCTGCCGCGGGCCGCGCGACGTCTCGACGAAGGCCGTCCGCAAGACGTCGTGGCGGTCCACGAGCGCCTGCGCGGCGCGGCGCAGCAGGCCGGCGTCGACCGGGCCGGAGAGGGCGATCGTCGACTGCACGGTGTAGGTGTCCACCGCATCGGGATCGAGGGTCGAGTGGAAGTGGATACCCGATTGCGTCGGCGACAACGGCCAGATGTCCGACAGCCGTGGGTAGTCGTTGCGCAGCCGGTCGAGATCGGCGTCGGGAAGATCGACGAGTGGCGAATCCTGCTCGGTGACAGCCTGTTCGACGGCCGAACCGGTGGCGGGGTCGCCGGTCGCGGAGGCGGTGGTGGCGATCTCGGCGAGCG
>NZ_JAMBDT010000125.1:0-12387 GCF_025143765.1 Gordonia sp. p3-SID1431 | reverse complement strand
CTCCTCGCGCCTCAGGAGGCAGGCGGCGCCGATCGCAGCGTGAGGATCGTGATCTCCGGCGGCGTGAGGACACGGACCGGCGGGCCCCAGGCGCCGGCGCCGCGGGTGGTGTAGATCGTGGTGTTCCCGATCTGGTCGAGCCCGGTGATCGTCGGCTGCTGGGCACGGACGAGGTAGCGGATGGGCCAGAGCTGGCCGCCGTGCGTGTGCCCGGACAGCTGGAGGTCGACACCCAGATCCGATGCCTCGACGGCCTGCTTGGGCTGGTGGGCGAGGAGCAGGGTGAAGTCTTCGGGAGACGTTCCCGCCAACGCCGCCGGGAGGTCGGGCTCGTACGGTTCGGGGGCGGTGGCGTCGTGGACGCCGGCAAGTGTGATGGTCGCGCCGTCGACCTCGATGGGCGCTCGTGCGTTGCGCAGCGTGCGCACGCCGAATTCCTCCCAGACGTCGAGCCACCGACCACCGTCGTCGGCGTAGTACTCGTGGTTGCCGCTCACACCGAAGACCCCGAGAGGCGCATCCAGATCCGCGAGGGGGTCGAGGGTGTCGCGGACGTTCGGGATGGTGCCGTCGGTGAGGTCGCCGACGAGGACGACGAGATCCGGCTCCTGCTCGTTGACGTCGTCGACGACGCGCTGGGTGAACGACGCGTCACGGGCCGGGCCGACGTGCAGGTCGGAGATCACCGCGATGCGCGTTCCGTCGAACTGCGGCGGCAGGCTCGCGAACGTGGCGTCGATGTCGACGACCTGGGGGCGAGATGCTTCCCACACCCCGTAGCCGGTGACCCCGAGCGCGACCACCACGACCGCGGCCGTGGCGACCCGGAGCTTGCTGAGCCGACGGGCCGCGAACGAGGGGTTGTCCTGCACTCCGGATCGACGTCGCCGGATCCAGCGGACGATGTGTGCGGCGAACGACACGAGGCCCACCACCGCGAGGCCGAGGAACAGGTAGAAGACGGCGGCGAGCCAGATCAGCCCGATCGTGCCGATGGGCCGCGCCCACGACGGGTCGAGCACCCGTCCGGTGGCGAAGCCGATGAGGGCGAGCGCCCACAGGACGACCAGCGCCACGTCGGCGATGATCGACCAGGGGCGCGGCATCGCGGTCGCGCGGACGATGCGCCGATGCAGCCAGAACGTGATGAGTCCGAAGACGACGGCAGGAAACAACGCCACGGGATGGACTCCTGAGGGTGGTGACGGCAGGGCGACGGAGGGCCAGGTGCCCGGTCATGGGCGGATTGCCCCATTCTGCCATCGGTTCGCGTTGGTACCCTCGCCGCCATGGCCGAGGTCCTCATCACCCCGCTCGAGCTGGCCGAGATGCTGCTGGCGACTCCGCCGATCCTGCTGGACGTGCGCTGGCAGCTGGGCGACTTCGATGGTCGGCACGCCTATCGCGAGGGTCACATCCCCGGTGCGGTCTACGTCGACCTCGACTCCGAACTGGCGGCCCCGCCCTCCGGGCCGGTCGGCGGCAGGCATCCGCTGCCCGACGTCGCCGACCTCCAGGAGGCGGCCCGGCGATGGGGGATCGACGACGCCGTCCCGGTGGTGGTCTACGACGACTCCGGCAACCTCGCGGCCGCGCGCGCCTGGTGGCTGCTGCGGTGGGCGGGTGTCGCCGACGTGCGACTTCTCGACGGCGGCCTCGCGGCGTGGCGTGCCGAAGGCCTGCGCACGACGACGGGCGACGGCGGTCGGCCGCGAGCGGGCAACGTGACCCTGAGCCCCGGACACCTGCCGGTCGCGACCATGGACAGCGTCGCGGCCGGGCCGGCACACCTGCTCGACGCCCGGGCCGCCGAACGCTATCGCGGCGACGTCGAACCGGTCGATCCGCGCGCCGGCCACATCCCCGGGGCGATCAGTGTCCCGACGGCGGACAACGTCGACACCTCCGGCCGCTTCCGTCCGGCGGAGGAGCTACGACGCCGGTTCGCAGATGTCGGTATCGACGGCGGGGCCGGCTCCGATGTCGTCGTCTACTGCGGTTCCGGGATCAATGCCGCGCACCAGATCGCGGCGCTTGCCATCACGGGGATCGACGCCGCGCTGTTCCCGGGTTCGTTCTCGCAGTGGTCGTCGAACCCGGAACGGCCGGTCGCCGAGGGCGACCGGCCCTGAGGCGAGAGGAGCGCAAGCCGCACTCTCTGCTCCCTGAGGAGCGCCCGGAGCTTGCGGAGGGCGCGTCACGAAGGGTTTGCCACGCACCTCGCCAGGACCCTTCGAGGCTCGTCGCTTGCGCTCCTCGCAACTCAGGGAGCGGGCGGTGACGCGCGCACGGGTCAGGCCGCGAACACCGACAGTCGGGCGGGTTCTTCGACGACCGAGTAGTGCGTCGCGTCGCCCTGGAGAACCTGGCTCGCCTGACCGTGGACGTCGACGGGCACATCGCCGGCGAGGGTGATGCGGTGCAGTTCACGCTGCTGGTTGCCGAAGTCGGCGATGCCGTAGTGCTGCGTGGCGCGATTGTCCCAGATCGCCACGTCGCCCAGTTTCCAGTTCCACCGGAAGGTGTTCTCCAGCTTGGTGATACGTGCCTGGAGGAGCTGGTAGAGGTCGGCGAACTCGGAACTCTTGAGGCCGCGGAACTCCTTGGCGAAGTGTCCGAGCAGCAGGCTGCGTTCGCCGGTCTCGGGATGGACGCGCACGACGGGGTGCAGCGTCTGGTACTCGGAGCTGGTGAACTCCTTGTAGTGCTCGGCCTTGCGGCTGACGTCGACACCACCCGAGGGCTCCTTCTGGCCGACGTAGTCGTACAGATTGGTGTGGGTGGCCCACAGCTCTTCGGTCAACGCGCGCAGCGGTTTCGGCAGCTGCTCGTAGGCGGCCACCGTCGACGCCCAGGTCGTCGCGCCGCCGTAGCTCGGCAGCGTCACCGCCCGGAGGATGGACGCCTTCGGGATGCGATCGACGAACGTCACATCGGAGTGCCAGCTGTTCGCGGCGCCTTCGATGGTCAGCAGCTGTTCGCCGCGTGAGGTCACCGTCGGATGAGGTGCGGTGGGATCGCCCAGGAGTTCGGCGAACGCGTACTGGCTGTCGTCGTCGAGCTGGTCCTGGCCCTCGAAGACGATCGTCTTGTTGATCGCCAGCGCCAGGCGGATCGCCTCCACCTGCTCCGGGGCGAGGTCGCCGCCGAGCCGCACCTGGCCGATGCGTGCCCCGATGTGCTCGCCGAGCTTGTCGACGGTGATCCCCGCGTCGCGGTAGATCTGCTGAGCTGCCTGCTCGCGCTCGGTCCGGTCCTCGATCTGCGCCAGGGTCATCTCTCGTCCTCTTCTCAATGTCGTTCGATGGCAATCGAATTCATCAGACCACCGCGACGGTGGTGCGATCGAGGGAATCGCTCACGGTGATCGGAACGCCTCAGTCCGCCGAGGTCTCCGCGGCGTCGTCGATCTCGCGGCGGACATCGGCCGGAACGCGGGACGTGCTCACCCGGCCCGCAGACCGGTACACCAGGGACCTCGTCGATGCCGTGCCGTTCCCGGACCCGGTCGTGCAACGGGCGCGTCGGGAACGGATTCGATGAGTTTGTCTCAAGCGTCCACCCCGGACCGGGGGTAGATGGTGTGATCGGGTGACCGACGATCCCGGGAGTCGCCATGAGTATTGCCCTGACCGATGACCACGTCGAACTCGCCTCGGTGGTGCGCGAATTCGCCGTCGACCGAAAGGTGCGGGCGCAGGCGCGAGACCGACTCGACGCGCCCGAGGAGGCCAGACCCACGTTCTGGGCGGAGATCGCCGAACTCGGCTGGCTGGGTCTGCACGTCGCCGAGGAGTACGGCGGTTCCGGTTTCGGGATCGCCGAGTTGGTCGTCGTGACAGAGGAATTGGGCCGCGCGGTGGCGCCGGGTCCGTTCCTGCCCACCGTGGTCGCCTCGGCGATCCTGACTCATGCCGACGACGAGACGCGAGCCCGCTGGCTGCGGTCGCTCGTCGACGGCACGGTCACCGCGGGTGTCGCGGTGGTGCCGGGACTGACCGAGGCCGGTGGGGCGGTCTCCGGTCAGGTCGACGCGGTACTCGGCGCACCGCTCGCGGATCTGCTGGTACTCATCGGCGACGACGATGTGCTGGTGGTGGAGTCGTCGGACTCCGGTGTCGAGGTGGGCGCGCACGCCGATCTGGACCCGACCCGATTGTCGGCGAGGGTGTCGCTGTCGAGTGCTGCCGCCGTCCGTCTGCCGAGACTGGCGGCCACCGCGCTGGCGCTCACCCGGACGCTGGTCGCGGCCGAAGCCGTCGGCGGGGCGCGGGACGCGCTGGACGCCGCGGTGGCCTACGCGAAGGTCCGCGAACAGTTCGGCCGCACCATCGGTACGTTCCAGGCCGTCAAGCACCACTGCGCGAACATGCTCGTCGGCGCGGAGGCCGCCACCGCGGTGGTGTGGGACGCGGCGCGGGCGGCCGACGAGAACGCCGACGCGCTCGGGCTGGTCGCGGCATCGGCGGCCGCGCTGGCACTGCCCACGTACACGACGAACGCCGAGCTGAACATTCAGGTGCACGGTGGCATCGGCTTCACCTGGGAACACGACGCGCACCTGCATCTGCGCCGCGCCACCGTGCTGCAGGCGCTGTTCGGCGGACAACAGCCGGCTCGTGACGTGTATGAGTTCTCCGCAGGCGGCGTCACCCGTGCCAACAGCCTCGACCTCCCACCCGAGGCCGAAGAACTGCGTGCGCGCGTACGAGCCGACATCGCCGAGATCGCCGATGTCGGCGAGTCCGCGCTGCGCGAGAAGCTCATCGACACCGGTTACGTCATGCCGCATTGGCCCAGGCCGTGGGGACGCGCCGCGAATTCCGTCGAGCAACTCGTCATCGAGGAGGAGATGGCGGCCGCGGGTGTGAAGCGGCCCGATTACAGCATCACCGGGTGGGTCATCCTGACCCTCATCCAGGAGGGCACGCAGGACCAGATCGACCGGTTCGTCCGGCCGGCGCTGCTCGGGGACGAGGTGTGGTGTCAGTTGTTCTCCGAGCCCGGCGCCGGGTCGGACGCGGCGGCGGTCAGCACGAGGGCCACGCGCGTCGACGGCGGATGGCGCATCAACGGCCAGAAGGTCTGGACCAGCGGCGCCCACCTGTGCCGGCGAGGGCTGGCAACGGTGCGGACCGACCCGGAAGCCCCCAAGCACAAGGGCATCACCGCGGTGTTGATCGACATGTCGGCGCCCGGTGTCGAGGTACGTCCGCTGCGGCAGATCACCGGCGGGTCCGAGTTCAACGAGGTGTTCTTCACCGACGTCTTCGTCCCTGACGAAGACGTGGTGGGCACACCGAACGACGGCTGGGCCGTGGCCCGCGCGACCCTCGGCAACGAGCGGGTCAGCATCGGCGGCGGTGCGCCGGGTAGCGACGGTGCGGTCCAACAGATGGTGGCACTCGTCCAGGGCTACGGGGACCGGGTCGAGGGGGCGGCGACGAAGGTCGGTGAGTTCCTCGCCGTCGAGGATGCGCTGCGACTGCTGAATCTGCGTCGTGCCGCCCGATCGGTCGTCGGCGCCGCTCCCGGACCCGAGGGAAATGTGACGAAACTGCTTCTCGCCGAGCATCTCAGCGACCGCGCGCACCTGGCCGCGGAATTGCTCGGACCCGACGTCGCGTTCTCGTCCGGTCCCGGCAAGCTGGCCGGCCTGCTGATCCTCGGTGCCCGCGGGATGTCGATCGCCGGCGGGACGTCGGAGATCACCCGCAACCAGATCGCCGAACGCATCCTCGGCTTGCCGCGCGACCCGCTCATCCGCTGAGCGCCCAGAGCTTGCGGAGGCCACCCCTCTGCTCCCTGCGCAGGGCCCACCTTCTGCTCCCGGCGGAGGGTCACCCCTCTGCTCACCTGCGGAGGGTCACCCTTCTGCTCACCTGCGGAGGGTCACCCTTCTGCTCCCTGAGGAGCGCCCGGAGCTTGCGGAGGGCGCGTCACGAAGGGTCGCGCAACCCGTCTCACCAGGACCCTTCGTGACGCTCGCAAGCTCGCTCCTCAGGGAGCAGGGGGTGACGCTCGCAAGCTCGCTCCTCAGGGAGCAGGAGGCGAAGCTCGCTCCTCAGGTCGGGGGCGCTTCGCTCGCGGCTCGGGTCGTTCACCGTCGCCCGGGCGGCCGGTCACCGGCCGGGCGCAACGCCCACGACGGCACCCAGTGCGTGACCTTCTCCTGTCGGTCCTTCGAGGTGATCGTGTAGGTGACCTTGCCGTACCAGGCACCCCATTCGTCGCGCCCCCACTCGGTGAGGACGCCGAGGTGCACCGACCGGATCTGCAAACCGTCGGGGTGGTACTCGCCGCTGAAATGCGGTGCATTGGGGTAGAGCGCGCCGAGGTCGATGAGCACCGCCTTGTGGCCGACCCGCACGAAGGCGGGCCGGTGTGGTTGGCCGTTGTCCCCGCCAATCCACTTCATGCCCACCCGGTCAGTCTCGCACGTGTGTTCGAGCGGTGTCACCCTCGGTCGGGTCGGCCGGGCCGCCCGGCGGAACTAGGGTGTCACGATCGCGAAATCGGGATCCGGGTCGTCCAGGTAGCCGGCGAGTTCGCCGAATGCACTCGGATCACCGTCGACGCCGACGTCGCCCGCTTCGACGGCCGTACCGAGATCCACGAGCTCGAGGAGCAGCGTCAGCAGGGTCTGCTTGGTCAGGGTGAACGTGGCTGCGACGGGGTCGTCAGCGCTTGCCTGATCCACGTCGAAATGAACCAGGAGGCCGTTGCGCAACTCCGATCGGTGACGTCGGTGGGCGTCGGTGATGTGCCAGTCGAGGACGATGTGGGCGTCCCAGGCCGCCGGCCCGTCGACTCGCAGGGCGACGGCGTCGAAGAGCTGATCGACCGACATGGCACTCACGATGTCGGCGGCCGCGGCCGTGGTCGGGGTCCCGACCGGTCCGTTGCGCAACTCGTATGCGCCCATGAGATAGAAGTTGCGCCAGGTGCCGTTCTCGGAGCCGTAGCCGAGTTGCTCGAGCGTGTCCGCCTGGAGACTTCGTGCCTCCGCGTGTGTCGGGTCGGCGAAGATGACGTAGTTCAGGACCTGGGCGACCCATCGGAAGTCACCGTCGTCGAACGATCGGCGGGCCTTTCGGACCGCCTCGTCCGCGCCGCCCATGAACTCGACATGCCGTTTCGCCGATTCCACCGGCGGATGCTCCCAGAGGTGCGCCGGATTCCCGTCGAACCATCCCATGTAACGCTGGTAGATGGCCTTGACGTTGTGGCTCACCGAGCCGTAGTAGCCGTGCGTGTGCCAGGCGTTCGCGAGCGCGGGAGGTAACGCGATGTCCTCGGCGATCTCGAGACCGGTCCGGCCCTTGTTGAGCAGCCGAAGGGTCTGATCGTGGAGGTATCCGTAGAGGTCGCGCTGGAGGGACAGGAACTCCGTGAGCTCCGCGGTGCCCCAGGTGGGCCAGTGATGCGACGCGAAGAGCACGTCGGAGCGCGCCGCGAAAGCGTTGATCGCCTCGGTCAGGTAGCGCGACCACACGTGCGGATCACGGACCAGTGCACCGCGCAAGGTGAGCAGGTTGTGCAGGGTGTGGGTCGCGTTCTCGGCCATACAGAGGGCGCGCATCTGTGGGAAGTAGAAGTTCATCTCGGCGGGTGCCTCGGTGCCGGGGGTCAACTGGAATTCGATGGTGACGCCGTCGACGGTCTCGGTCTGCCCGGTGGTGGTGACGTCGAGGGTGGGCAAGATCAGGGTCGCTGTTCCGGTTGACGTGGACTGGCCGAGGCCCGCGCCGATCGCACCGCGCGGGCCCCTGGGCAGCGCGGCGCCGTACATGTAGGCGGCTCGTCTCCCCATCGCCGTTCCCGCGTAGACGTTCTCGGCGACCGCGTGCTCCACCATGCCTGCCGGCGCGATGACCTGGCACTCGCCGGCGTCGACGGCCTCCTGGGTGGTGACTCCCTTGACGCCGCCGAAATGGTCGATGTGCGAATGGGTGTAGATGACCGCGGTCACCGGCCGATCGCCACGATGCTCCCGATAGAGGCGCAGGCCGGCGGCCGCGGTCTCCTGCGAGATCAGTGGGTCGATGACGATGACGCCGGTGTCGCCCTCGACGACGGTCATGTTCGACAGGTCCAGGCCACGGATCTGGTAGATCCGATCTGTCACCTCGAAAAGGCCTTGTCGGGCAACGAGACCCGACTGCCGCCACAAGCTGGGGTGGGCGGTGGCAGGCGCCTCCTCGGCGAGGAAGGAGAAGTCATCGCAATCCCACACCGGCTTCCCGTCCTGGCCGGCGATGACGGGGGGATCGAGTTCGGCGACGAGTCCGCGCGTGGTGGCGTCCAGGTCGCGGGTGTCCTGGAACGGGAGGTGATCGTGGGCGGACGAATTCGCCTGTGCCACAGCAGGGGATGCGTCTCGAGAGAGAGCCATGTGCTTGACCTCGTCGATTCTCGGTTGAGTGCGTACGGTGACGTTCTCGGTGAGCGATGCGTACGTACCACTCTGTCAGAAGCGCGGACGCCTCGCCGGGGTTCGGCACGCTCAGTCGGCCCCCGAGCGCTCGCCGACCGTGTGGACGACGACGACCTCGGGGTCCCAGGGGACCAACTCGTCGACCGTCGTCTGGAGCTCGTCGATCGGCGGCAGGTCCTGCGGGGCGAGCACACTGACGGTGACCGTACTGCCGGTCCAGCTGACACCGGTGACCTCGGACGAGTCGTTCCCGCCCGATCCGAGCCACGACTCCGCCGCGGTCGCGATCTGCCGGGACCACAGTGACGAGAGCGAGTTCGCGACCATCGGGACGGTGACGACGACGAGAGCTACGGCCAGTGCCGCGTAGGCCCGGCGTCGAGGGGCCCTCGGATGTTCCGCACCGGCGAGATCGGCGGCCTCGCGGCCATAGCCTGCGATCGTCAACACGACGAGGCTCGTGATGATCATCGCGACCACGTTCGACGCGAACAGCACGAAGGCGCCCAGTGCGAGCGACGGGGCTCCCGACCCCAGGCAGACGCCGACGACCCCGAGTGGCGGCACCAGGGAGATGGCGATGGCCACGCCGGGCAGCACATCACCGACGTCGCGACGGGTGATGGCGATCGCGCCGACGAGGCCGGTGGCGAGGGCGGCCAGGAGGTCGACGAGCGTCGGTGACGTCCGGCCCAGCACCTGTGAGTTGGAGAGCACGTTCGTCGGGTTGGGTAGCAACTGGGCGAACACCACGCCCAGGATCGTCACCAGGGTGACCCCGGCGAGCACGTAACCGACACTCGCGAGCACGAGTCGACCACGGCCGGTGGCGATTCCGAGTCCGATGCCGAGGATCGGTGTCGACAGCGGCGCGACGATCATCGCCCCGATGACGGTCGCCGTGCTGTCGGCGGCGACTCCCGACACGGCGATGATGCCCGACAGGGTGAGCATCAGCCAGAACGCGCTGCGCTTGGCGGTGCCGTCTCCGACGGAGAAGTCGAGGCGCTCGACGATCTCGTCCAGGGTGCGTCGCTGTGAACCGGGGATGAGGGAGAGCACGATCGAAGCCCCTTCGTCTCGAGGTCCTCTGAAAGTACCCGTTCGCGATCCGCTGTCCAGCAGAGTCGGCGCAACCGTGTGACCATGGATGAACGCCGGGGAAAGCACAGGGGGCGAACATGGATCGGTTCACCGGATGTCTGCTCGCCGGTGCTGCCGGCGACGCGCTGGGCGGGGCAGTCGAGTTCTCGACTCGGGACGCGATCCTGGAGAGGTTCGGACCCGCGGGCATCACCTCCTACTCCGAGGCGTACGGCGGCCTCGGCACCATCACCGACGACACGCAGATGACGCTGTTCACTGCGGAGGGTCTGCTGCGCGCCTGGGCCCGCGACTGCGCGGGAGGCATCTCCTGCTACGCGGCCACGACGGCCCGCGCGTACCTGCGGTGGTTCATCACGCAGGGCGGCCATCCGCGGCACGGCGTGCTGGCGACGACCGAACGGTCCAGTTGGCTGGCAGGGCACCAGCAGTTGCACAGCCGGCGGGCACCCGGCACCACCTGTCTCGAGGCGCTCCGGGTGACCACTCGTCCGGGCGCCCCGGCCGACAACGACAGCAAGGGCTGCGGAGGTGTCATGCGGGTGGCACCGGTCGGTTTGTTCGCGGCCTGCGCGGACTGGTCTGCCGCAGGCACTTTCGACCTCGGGACCACGGTCGCGGCGCTCACCCACGGCCACCCCTCCGGTTCGCTTCCCGCCGGCGTTCTCGCGGTCGCGGTCCGCGAGCTGATCGTCGGGGCCGGCCTGCCGGAGGCGCTGGCGACGGCGAAAGGCATCCTCCGGAATCGTTCCGGTCACGAGGAGACCCTCACCGCCCTCGAGGCCGCGGAAAGCCTTGCCGGTTCGGGCCTGTCCCACGAGGCGGCGATCACGCGCCTCGGCGAGGGCTGGGTCGGAGAGGAGGCGCTCGCGATCGCCGTCTACTCCGCGCTGGTGGCCGACGACCTCGAGGACGCGGTGATCATCGCGGTCAATCACGACGGCGACTCGGACTCCACCGGCGCGATCGTGGGCAACCTGCTGGGTGCGCGCGACGGGGTCGAGGCCATCCCGCCGCGCTGGCTGGAGCCCCTCGAACTGCGCGACGTCATCGTCGAGATCGCGGGCGATCTACACGGGTTCGTGGACTGGGACATCACCGAGACCGATGAGCCGGCCGGGTCGGGCAGTTGGGTCGAGAGGTACTGGGGACCCCGCCCGGGGGCGACTCCGGACCTTCGCCCGGTGGGCTGAGTCTCCGGCGCGACCGGCGCCATCGTCGTCACCCGCCAGAACGTGGCAGGTCAGCGCCTCGGCGTCGTGGCGACGAGGTGCGCAATACGACGGCCACGACGGGGTTGCCCGATGGTCACAGAGGTCGGTTTGAGTTCTCCCCATGGCAATCGCTCTGAGATCCGACCGTGGAATCCGTGTGCTCGCAGGCGCTTCCGGGGTCGGGTTCATTCTCGCCATCTGCGGCTCGAATGCGATGACGCCGCTGCTCCCGGGATACATGGACACCCATGGGTTAGGGCCCGCCGCGGCGTCGGTGCTGTTCGCGACCTACTTCATCGCCCTGATCATCATCCTGTTGATCTCGGCTCGCGGCCCGCTCATCCGGCACAGCCGCACGGTGTTACCGCTCGCCCTCCTCGCGGCGATCGTCGGCGACCTCCTGCAGATCGTCGGCGCGTCGGTCGAGGTGCTGCTGTTTCCGGGACGGTTCCTCACCGGGGCGTCGGTGGGCCTGAGCACGGGCGCCGCCGCGGCGATCATGGTGGCCGCCCGCGGCGAACGGGGTCGTGCGTTCATCGCCTCCGGTTCGCTCATCGGCGCCGGAAGCGGGCTGGTTGCGGCCATCGCGATAGCCGTGTTCCTGCCCTGGCAGCTGGTCACGGTGTACGCGATCCACGCCGGGGCGACCGCCGTATGCCTGATCGTCTTGCTCGTCGGTCTGCGTCTGGCTCCCGGTTTGCTTGCGTATGGCAATGATTCGTCGACGGACGACGGCTTCACGCCGCAGTCGACACACGCTCACACCGGCGACCTCGACGTCCACAACGGCGACCTCGACGCCCACACCGGCGACCTCGACGTCGCGGGCACCCGTCGTCGAGATCCCGGTGCCTATCTGGTCGGCGCGCTGGCGTGGGCGATCGGTGCGCTCGCGGTGGGCGCTATGCCCGCCGCGATCCTTGCCACCGGCGCGAGCGATTCGCTCCTCGTGGCCCAATGTGTCGGTGGCGCATGTCTGTTGGTCTCGATGGTCGCGAGTCTCGCCGGCGTGGGGGTGCGGCTCGTGACGACGCTACCGGCGGTCGGGGTGCTCCTGGTCGTCGGATGGTCTACGGCGGTGGTGGGTCTCGTCCTCGGCCGGCTCGACGTGATCGTCCTGGGTACGGTCGTCGGCGGGATCGGTCAGGCCGGGGGGTACCGAGTGGCGCTCGCCGCTGTCACCCGCGGTCTCGGCGCCGTCGAGCAGGGCCGTGTGGCATCGCGGTTCTCCGCCTTCGCCTACAGCGGTGCGGGTGTGATGGTGGTGCTCGACGGTGTCGCCGGCCAGGCAGTCGGGACCCTCGGTGGCGCCATCGTCACCGGCGTCGTCTACGCCGCGGTCGCGGCCGTCGCCATCGGTCTGGTCGTTCGACGAGCTTCTCCGCGCCCCGATCCGAAAGTCCGCAGTACCGCAGGTGTGATGGCGGCTTCTCAGGAAGCAGGCATTGACGCTCGCAAGCTCGCTCCTCGGGGAACGGGTCATGAGTGACTCGGGCGCACCGGCTCTGACCAAACGTGTGGGACTGATGGGGCTTCTGTTCACCACAGTCCACCACGGTTCACCGCTGGGGCACGAGTGACAGCGACTGCTGTGCAACAGGATTCGATGACAATGAGGGCTGTGGAGAAACT
>NZ_JAMBDT010000124.1:0-12499 GCF_025143765.1 Gordonia sp. p3-SID1431 | reverse complement strand
GCCTTCGTCGCGGGTCGTCAGTGGGTGAGGACCTTCTCGTGGGCTCCGCGAGCGGTGGGGTCGTCGTCGAGCTCGTCGTCGACCATGTTGCTCTCGTCGAACGGATCCCGGCCGGACAGCACGTCGTCGACGCGCTGCTTGTCGATGGTGCTGGTCCACGAGCCGACGAGCAGCGTCGCGACCGCGTTGCCGGAGAAGTTGGTGACCGCGCGGGCCTCCGACATGAACCGGTCGATGCCGACGATGAGGCCGACGCCGTCGAGCATGTCGGGACGATGGGCCTGGAGTCCGCCGGCGAGGGTGGCCAATCCCGCACCGCTGACGCCGGCGGCGCCCTTGGACGCGATGATCATGAACGCGAGCAGGCCGATCTGCTCACCGATCGACAGCGGGTCGCCCATCGCGTCGGCGATGAAGATCGACGCCATCGTGAGGTAGATGGCGGTGCCGTCGAGGTTGAACGAGTACCCGGTCGGCACCACGACGCCGACAGTGGTCTTCTCCACGCCGAGGTGCTCCATCTTCGCGATCAGGCGAGGCAGCGCGGACTCCGAGGACGACGTCGCGAAGATCAGGATGTACTCGCGGGTGAGGTACTTGACGAGTTTGAAGATCGAGACGCCCGACACGGTGCGCAGCAGCACCCCGAGCACGCCGAACACGAACACCAGGCAGGTCAGATAGAACGCGAGCATCAGCGTCAACAGCTGCTGGACCGCGGCCCAGCCGGTCTGTCCCACGACGCTGGCGATCGCACCGAACGCGCCGATCGGGGCCACCCAGAGCACCATGGTGAGCACCTTGAAGACGAGCTTCTGGAAGTAGGAGACCGCGGTGAGGATCGGTTCGCCGGTGCGGCCCATCGCCTGGATCGCGAACCCCACGAGCAGCGCGACGAACAGCGCCTGCAGGACGCTGCCCTCGGTCAGCGCGGACAGCATCGATTCCGGGATGATGCCCTGGATGAAGTCGAGGGTTCCGCCGGACTCGTGTGCGTCCTCGGCGAGTTCCTGGCCCTTGCCCGACACCGAGTCGATGTTCAGGCCGTCGCCCGGCTGGATGATGTTGCCGACGACCAGGCCGATCGCCAGCGCAACCGTCGACATCGCCAGGAAGTAGACGAACGCGAGTCCGCCGACCTTGCCGACCGTCGCCGCCTTGCGAACCGAGCCGATGCCCAACACGATCGTGCAGAAGATGACCGGGGCGATCATCATCTTGATGAGGCTGACGAACATGGTCCCCAGCACTCCGAGGTCTTTGCCGACGCCCGGCGCGACGAGCCCGACCACGACGCCCGCGATCACCGCGATGATGACACCGATGTACAGCCAATGGGTGCGGTCGCGCTTGGCCTTGGATGGCGTGTCGGGCGTGGTCAGGATGGGATCGGAACCGTCCCCGGCCGGTGAGTCGCCGGACCTGCCTCGAATGTTCATCGGTGATTCTCTCCTCGTACACCTCGGACAACAGTGATTAGGATTGTGGCCCGATGTGGTGACGCGGGTCACGATTGTGTTCATTACGTTCACACCCAGCACGTCCGGAGTCATCACTCCGGACAGGAACGAGGTCGGCAGGGATGCGGTGGTACCCGCGCACGCTCGCCGGACAGGTCGCCGCGCTCGCATTGGCGGTCTTCGCGGTGGTCGTCGTCGCCGAGAGCGTTCTGGCGGCCGTCGACGCCCGCATCGACGCGGACCGCGCGGCGAGGGCCGAGGTGACAGCGGTGGCCGTCAGCCTGGCGGAGTCGCCGTCGACCGTCGCCGCCCTCACGTCTCCGGATCCCAGCGCGGTGCTGCAGCCGGTCACCGAGCGGGTGCGCGCGGCAACCGGGATCGCGTTCATCACCGTGCTGGCGCCCGACCGGACCCGCTACACCCACACCGACCCGGCGCGGATCGGCGAACCGTATCTGGGGAGCATCGACGCGGCACTGCGCGGGCAGACCATGACCGAGAACTACACCGGCACGCTGGGCCCGTCGATCCGGACGATCGTCCCCGTCCGTGATGCCGACGGCCGGGTGGTGGGGATGGTCGCCGCCGGGATCACCCAGCGCTCGCTGACGTCGGCGTGGCGTGGCCAGCTGCCGATGATCGCCCTCGCCGCGTTCGCGGCACTGCTCACCGCCGTCGGCGGCGTGTGGTGGATCCGGCGACGACTACTGCGGCAGACCGGTGGACTCGCGCCCGACGAGTTGCGGCTGATGTACGACCACCACGATGCTGTGTTGCGCTCCGTGCGCGAGGGATTGGTCGTCGTAGAAAACGGACGACCGGCGCTCGTCAACTCGGAGGCGCACCGCCTGCTCGAGATCGGACCCGACACGGCCCCCGCGGACCTGCCCGCCTTCCTCACCGACGGCGACGAGGAGACGGACGTGACCTACGCCGACCGCGGCCGGGTACTGCTGGTGAGTCGTTCCCCGGTGGCCGGCCGACGCGCGTCGTCGGTGGTCACCATCCGCGACCGCACCGAGCTCTCGGAGGCGATGGGCGAACTCGACTCCATGACGCGGTTCGCCGAGGCCCTCCGATCGCAGGCGCACGAGGCCGCCAACCGGTTGCACACGATCGTCGCCCTCGTGGAGATGGGCCGGCCCGACGAGGCCATCCGGCTGGCGACGACCGAATTCGAGCTCTCCCAGCACCTCATCGACCGGATGACCCAGGCGGTGGCCGAGCCCGCGCTGGTCGCCCTCCTGCTGGGGAAGACCGCGCAGGCGGCCGAACGCGGGATTCCGCTGTCCCTGACCGAGGAATCGCAGGTGAGCGACGCCGCGACCGGGCTCCTCACGCCCGGTGAGATGATCACGGTCGTGGGCAACCTGATCGACAACGCCCTGGACGCTTCCGACCCCGCGGACCCGTGGGTGGAGGTGACGGTCGTCGGGGACGACCGCGTGCTCGACATCGTCGTCGCCGACAGCGGCAGCGGCATGGATGCCGACCTGCTCGCCCTGGCGACCACTCGGGGTTACTCGACGAAGCCGGGAGGTGACGCCGCCGGGCGCGGCCTCGGTCTCGCCCTCGTCGCCCAGGTCGTCGCCCGCCGGCACGGGACGATGAGCGCCGAGAACACCTACGGCTCGGTCATCTCGGTACGCGTGCGCGCCGACGCGGGGGAGCGCGGACGATGATCCGCGTCCTGATCGTCGAGGACGAACCCGTGATCGCCGAGGCGCATCGCGATTATCTCGTCCGGCTGGGCGGATTCGAGGTCGTCGGTGCCGTGTCCACCGCGCAGGAGGCGCTGCGGATGGCCACCGCCGGACCGGTGGATCTGGTGCTGCTCGACCTGGGTCTGCCCGACGCACGTGGCGTGGACCTCGCCTCGGCGCTGTCGGGTGTCCGCCCGGCGCCCGACGTCATCGCGATCACCGCCCAGCGCGACCTCGCCACCGTCCGGAGCGCGATGTCGCGCGGGGTGCTGCTCTACCTGCTGAAACCCTTCACCTTCGCCGCGTTCCGGGAGAAGATCGAGCAGTACCTGCGCTACCGCGAAGCCCTCACCGGCGACGCCGACGCGGTCAGTCAGCGCGACGTCGACCGGGCGCTCGCCGAGCTGCGCACGAGCGACACCCGTCGATCGGCGAAGAAGGGCGCGGCGCCGCAGACCGAGGACGCGGTCAGCCGGGCGGTCCGTGACAGCCCCGACGGGCTGACCGCCTCGGAAGTGGCGCGCGCCCTCGGATCGTCGCGGGTCACCGCATGGCGCTACCTCGAGCGGCTCGCCGACGACCACGTACTCGAACGCGATACCGAGTACGGCTCGGCGGGCCGGCCGCAGGTGCGCTACCGGTGGCGACGGCGCTGACCCGGCGTCGCGGGGCTCAGCTCTCCTGCGCGTCGTAGGCGCGCGCCCGCAGCGAGCGGGCCACGCCGTCGCGGCCCTCGGAGATCAGCCGCTTCAGCGCGGACGGATGGTCCCCGGTCAGGAAGTCCTCGGCGAGGTCGAGGGCATGCTGTGACATCGCCCAACTCGGGTACAGGCCGATGACGACCGTCTGCGCGACCTCGCTCGACCGGCGTGCCCACACCTTCGGAACCGCCTCGAAGTACTTCTCCACGTAGGGCTCGAGGAGTTCGCCCTGGCCGGGACGGGCGAATCCGCCGATCATGGTGCGGGTGTACACATTCGACAACGAATCGTCCTCGACGGCGCGAGTCCAGGTGTCCGCCTTGGCCTCTGCCAGCGGACGCGCCGCCCGCGCCAGCGCCGCCGAACGCGTGCCGGTGGCGGTGTTGTCCCGCTCGGCCTCGGCGTCGATGACCGGGGTCGACTCCGGATCGGTGTCGATCGCCCCGGCGGTGGCCAGCGCGGTCACCAGCTTCCACCGCAGGTCCGTGTCGACGGCGAGACCCTCGAGCCCGTGGTCGGCGGGATCAGCACCCTCGAGCAGCGCTCGGGCCACCTCGGTCTGGTCGTCGTTGATCCGGCCGCCGAGCCAGGTGTTGACGAACGCCAGCTGATGGTCGGAACCCGGCTCGGCCGCGCGGGCGAGTTCGAGCATGCGCGAGCTGAATCCGGGACGGCCCGTGGTGGCCGCCCACTCCGGGTCGGCGTAGGACTCGATGGCGGTCGTCGCCTGCAGCAGAACTCGTTGCACCACACCGATTTCCGACTCCCCAGCGATGCCCTGCCGAACGAGTTCGACGAAGTCACGGGCACGCATCTCGGCCTGACGGGTCATCTCCCACGCCGCCGACCAGACCAGGGTGCGCGGCATCGGATCGCTGATGTCGCCGATCCGGGCGGTCGCCGTCGCCAGCGACTCCGGATCGAGCCGGACCGAGGCGTAGGTGAGGTCACCGTCGTTGAGCAGCACCAGATCTCCACGATGCACACCGACGAGGTCGGCGACGTCGGTGCGCTCGCCCTCGATGTCGAGTTCCACACTGTGCGTCTGCTCGATGGCACCGGATCCGTTGTCGGCGTAGACACCGACGCGCAGTCGGTGTACCCGGGTCTCGCCGGCGCCCGGGGCGGCGCCGTCCTGGACGATGGTGAACCGCGTGAAGGCGCCGGAGTCGTCGACCTCGAAGTCGGGCCGGATGACGTTGATGCCCGTGGTGCGCAACCACTGGTCGCCCCAGTCCGACAGGTCCCGGCCCGACGACTTCTCCAGTGCGCCGAGGAGATCGGCGAAGGTGGCGTTGCCGAACTGGTGCGCGGCGAAGTAGCTGCGCAACCCGGCGAGGAAGTCCTCAAGGCCCACGTAGGCGACCAGCTGTTTGAGGACCGACGCGCCCTTGGCGTAGGTGATGCCGTCGAAGTTGACCTCGACGGCCGCGATGTCGGGGATGTCGGCCGCGACCGGGTGGGTCGAGGGCAGCTGGTCCTGCCGGTAGGCCCAGGACTTCTCGACGTTGGCGAAAGTCGTCCAGGCGCTGGCGTATTCGGTCGCCTCGGCCTGGCACAGCACGGAAGCGAAGGTAGCGAACGACTCGTTGAGCCACAGGTCATCCCACCACTGCATGGTGACCAGGTCGCCGAACCACATGTGTGCCATCTCGTGCAGGACGGTCTCGGCGCGGCGCTCGTAGAGGTATTTGGTCACGCGGGACCGGAAGACGTAGTCCTCGAGGAACGTCACGGCGCCGGCGTTCTCCATCGCGCCGGCGTTGAACTCGGGGACGAACAGCTGGTCGTATTTGCCGAAGGCGTACGGGATCCCGAAGTTCTGGTGGTAGAACCCGAAGCCCTGTTTGGTCTCGGTGAACAGGCGCTCGGCGTCCATGTGCTCGGCGAGCGATGCGCGGCAGTAGATGCCGAGCGGGATGTCGCCGTGCTCGTCGGAGTAGACGTCGGTCCACTCCGCATACGGCCCCGCGATGAGTGCGACGAGGTAGGTGCTCATCGGTACTGTTTCCCGGAATCGGTGCACCACAGCGGATGTGGAGCCGTCCGGTTCGCCAGGAGCCTCCGCGTGCGCGGCGTTGGAGATGACCTTCCAGTCCGCGGGAGCGGTGACGGTCACCGTGTAGGTCGCTTTGAGATCGGGCTGATCGAAGCAAGCGAACATCCGCTTGGCGTCGGCCGTCTCGAACTGTGAGTACAGGTACACCGAATCGTCGGACTGGTCGACGAACCGGTGCAGACCTTCGCCGGTGTTGGAGTACGCGCAGTCGGCGACCACGGTGAGCGTGTTCTCGGCGGCGAGGCCCGACAGCGGGATACCCACTGATTCGTCGAAACCGGAGACGTCGAGGTCGGCTCCGTTGAGGGTGGCCGAGATGAGCGTGGGTGCCACGAGATCGACGAACGTCTCGCTGCCCTCCGTCGCGGTGAACCGCACCGTCGTCGTCGAGCGGAAGGTCTCGGTCCCGGGCGCCCCGGAACCGTCGGTGAGGTCGAGGTCGATCTGGTAGTTCGACACGTCGAGAATCGCTGCGCGGTCGCGGGCCTGGTGTCTGGTGAGGTTCGGAGCAGTCACGCAGGCCAGCTTATCCAGGTCAGGACTCCGGCGGTGCTCCACGCAGTCCGGCGGGGTTCAGGATCGCCCGTGCGATCGTCTCGAGTTCGGCGGCGACCCCGGGCCGGGACCGCAGCTGCGGCGACTCGATGATCTCGCACGTGTAGCCGAACAACGCCTGGGCGAGCGCATTCGCGTCGGCCGCGGTCAGCAGTGGGCTACGGGACCGGATCGCGTCGATCCATTCGGCCCGGAAATCCAGCTGCGCGTTCCGGAGCTGCGTCTGCTCGGTGTCCGGCAGATACATGAGGTCACTGGTGAAGACGGGCATGATGCGGCCGTGGACGTCGAGTGCGTACTCGACGAATACGCGGATGAGCACGTCGAGGGGGTCGTCGGAACCGGCGCGGCTCAACGCATGGGCGGTGACGTAGAGGATTCCCTGCACGCCGCGCCACAGCACCGCCCGCAGGAGATCGGATTTGCCCGACACCTCCTGATAGAGCGTCGCGATCGAGACGTCGGCCGTGCGGGCGATCTCGTCGATCCGGACGTCGGGGAACCCCCGCTCGGAGAACAACTGGGTGGCGGCGTCGAGAATGCGCTCGCGACGGGAGGCGGGGCGACGGTGCGCGGGTGCGCGCTCGGCATCGGGGTCCGGCTCCGGTGGCCCCGGCAGCCGGCACGCGAGGATGGAGTCCGCCACGGCGCGCTGGACCTCCATGAGGCGGGCGGGCGACAACGAGCCCCGCATCTCGGAGGTGTTGGTGTACACGCTGAGTGCAGCGGCACCCAGCATCGCCGCCTCCGACGGCACGACGTCGGGACGCGCCGCGGCGATGAGTGAGGCGAAGTGTTCGCTCAGCCGGCCGAAATAGCTTCTCATCACATCGAGTTCGGCCGGCTGCAGATGGCGTTGCTCGCGACGCCACAGCGTCGACACGTCCCGATGGGCGGTGAGGTCACCGAGCCCGTCGAGCAGAAGCGCGAGCTGCTCGACCGGCGAGCGGCCGTGCTCCTCGGCGTCGGCCATGAGTGTCGCGACGAGCTCCACCTGCGTCGTCAGCGCTTGCGAGAGGATGTCGTGTTTGCCGGGGAAATGTCGGTACACCGCCGGCCCGGTGAGACCGACCGCGGCGCCGATCTGCTCGATGCTGACGTTTCGGAATCCCGCGTCCTGGAACAGTCTTGTGGCGGCCCGGACGATCTGTGCCGAGCGCTGTCCGAGAGATCGGGGTTCGAGCGGCCGGAGACGCGCGACCACCCGGGCGGGTTCGTCCGGATCGGACGGTGGCGACGACGGCATCCCGGGTCCTCTTCCTCGGCGGTTCTTGCACCATCTCACACCGTGCCCGGACCGGGCCCCGCGAATCCACAGCGCCGGCGACTGCTCCGCGCATCGGGAACAGTTCGAACCGCCGGGGTGTTGAGCCGTCCGACGGCGCCATCGGCCGATCGTCGGCGGCACGTGTTCAATGTCGACTCTCGAGAGGATGTTCCATGTCAGAGCAGGCCCAGCCCACCGATCGCGTCGATTTCTGGTTCGACCCGCTCTGCCCGTGGTGCTGGATCACCTCACGCTGGATCCTCGAGGCCGAGAAGGTCCGGCCGATCGAGGTCAATTTCCACATCATGAGCCTCGCCGTCCTCAACGAGGGCAAGGACATCCCCGAGGAGTACCGCGAGGGCCTCAAGCACGCCTGGCGTCCGGTCCGGGTCATCGCCGCCGCCGCCGCGCAGAAGGGTGACGAGATCCTGGCGCCGCTGTACACGGCGATGGGGACCCGCATCCACAACCAGGGCATCAAGGATCTCGACGAGGTCATCGCGGGCGCGCTCGAGGAGGTCGGCCTCGACGCCTCGCTCGCCGAGGCCGCCGACGGCACCGAGTTCGACGAGGTCATCCGCGAGAGCCACCACGCCGGGATGGACAAGGTGGGCGACGATGTCGGGACGCCCACCATCCACGTCAACGACGTCGCCTTCTTCGGCCCCGTGTTGTCGCGGATCCCGCGTGGTGAGGACGCCGGGACGGTGTGGGACGGTGCGCGCGCACTCGCGTCCTACCCCCACTTCTTCGAGCTCAAGCGCACGCGCAACGAGGATCCGCAGTTCGACTGATCGGGTTCGGTTGCGCGTTTGCGGTTCCGTACGTCAGAAGCGTGGTGGCGGTTCGATGCCGTTGGGCAGTCCGTCGGGCCCGAGGGTCGCCGGATGGGGAGGCGGCGGCACCGCCACCACGTTTCCGCTCCCGACGCCCCGGACGATCTGGCTGGGACGCAGCAGCATCGCCCCCGCGCGGGTCCGGTCGCGAAGCGCGGCTGCCCGCCAGGTCAGCACCGGATGCGACGACATCGCGTTGGTCAGGAAGGTGAAGAACCCGCGCTCGTGGGTCGCCCGGTCGGCGAACTGGTCGAAGTCCACCGCCGAGAGCATGTACTTGCCGGCGGCCAGGACCCCCATCGCCCCGGGCGCCCCACCGGGTCTGGCGTAGTACCCGTAGTTGTCCGCGCTGTACTCCTGCGCGCGGGACAGGGCGGCGCCGAGCACGGGGATGTTCATGCCGACGATCGTCGAGAGCTGTCGCCAGTACGAGGTGTGCCCGGCGGCGATGTGCCCGACCTCGTGGCCGATGATGAACTCGAGCGCCTGCGGGTCCCGGGCGGCGCCGCCCACCTCGAACAGGTCGGAGTACACGACGACGAATCGCCGGAACCCGTGCCCGGAGGCGAATGCGTTGATCGCGCCGTTGCCGAGGACGACGTAGGCATCCGGCACGTACTCCAGTCCGAAGCGGGCTGCGGCTTCGACGACCATCCGGTGTCCGTCGGGGAACTGGGTCGGCGTCATCTGTACGCCGTTGACCCGCGGTGATGCATAGGTCAGGCCGCGGATCACGAACAGCAGGAGCGGAAACAGCAACGCGCCCAACAGGAGTTGGTCGAGGGTGCCCAGCGCGACGAGGACGATGATCGCCGCGTACCCGACCACCGTCGCGAGGATCACCAGCACGAGGGTGGGGATCTCCCAGGGGTGCAGCCGTGGCCGCGCGGCGTAGTGCGCCGGGCGCAGCCACCGTCGACCGGGGTCGGCGGGCGCGGGTGGCGGCGGGTCGGCGACGCCGGGCACGTTGGGGATCGGTGCCCCGGAGGCGGGTGTGCCGGCGGCCGGCTCGCGGGGGACGGGCAGGGGCGTGTCCACGCCCTCAATCTATAGTGACGCCATGCGTGTCTACCTCGGTGCCGACCATGCCGGATTCGAACTCAAGAACCAGATCGCAGACCATCTCGAGGCCACCGGCCACGAGGTCGTGGACTGCGGTGCCCACGAGATGGACCCCGCCGACGACTACCCGGCGTTCTGCATCGCCGCCGCGGCCAAGACCGTCGCCGACCCGGGCAGCCTGGGAATCGTGCTCGGCGGCAGCGGCAACGGCGAACAGATCGCCGCGAACAAGGTCCCCGGCGCGCGCTGCGCACTCGCCTGGAGCGTCGAGACCGCCCAGCTCGCCCGGCAGCACAACAACGCACAGCTCATCGGCATCGGCGGCCGGATGCACAGCACCGCCGAGGCGCTGGCCATCGTCGACGCGTTCCTGGCCACCCCGTGGTCGGAAGAGGCGCGGCACCAGCGGCGCATCGACATCCTCGCGGAGTACGAGCGCACCGGCGAGGCTCCTGAGGTGCCGGGGGCCCCGGCCCAGTAGGTCTCGGCCGAGTCCGTGCCCGAGGGCCACACTCTCCATCGACTGGCCCGCCGGCAGCAGCGACTGTTCGGCGGGCAGCGGGTTCGCGTCAGCAGCCCGCAGGGTCGCTTCGCCGACGGTGCGGCGATGGTGGACGGACTCACCTTCCACGCGGCCGAGGCCTGGGGCAAGCATCTCGTCCATCGTTACCGGGACGGGCGTGCCGAACGAATGGTGCACATCCACCTCGGGCTGTACGGCTCGTTCACCGAACTCGCGGTGCCCGTGCCGGAACCGGTCGGGCAGGTTCGACTCCGCATCGAGACCGAGACCGCCGGAACGGACCTTCGGGGTCCGACGGCGTGTGAGATCTACCACCCCGCCGATCTCGAGGCGTTGGTCGCCCGACTCGGTCCGGATCCGCTGCGACGCGACGCCGATCCCGACCGGGCATGGTCGGCGATCTCGCGGTCCGCGCGGCCCGTCGGCGCCCTGCTGATGGACCAGAAGGTCATCGCCGGGATCGGCAACGTGTATCGCGCCGAGATCCTCTTCCGCGCCGGCATCGATCCGATGAGACCCGGAAAGCGTGTTCTCCGAGACGAATTCGACGCTCTGTGGTCCGACCTGGTGACTCTCATGAAGATCGGCGTGCGTCGTGGACGCATTCACGTGATCCGGCCCGAAGACGATTCCGGGGCGCCGTCCTACGCCCCGAACCGTCCGCGGACCTACGTGTACCGGCGGGCGGGCGAGCCATGCCGGATCTGCGGGACACCCGTCCTGATCGCCGATCTGGAGGCCCGAAAACTGTATTGGTGCCCCGTCTGCCAGACCTGACAGGTTACTGCCCGGTCGGTGTGGATAGCCGAACCTTAGTAGCATGTGCGGAGCCGTGAGGTTCTTACTCACGCGAACGGTCGGGGAGACAAGAGGGGGCAGTGTGACAATCAGCGAAAGCATCCGGTCTCATGCCGGACTGATCTCGCGGGGCGAGGTGTCCCCACTCCGAGACGTACCTTTCCACGGCGCGGCCGACGCGCCGATCACCCGTCGCGTGCTGGCCGGTGGGGACCTTTTCCCGGAGGCGGAGAAGCGCGTCGTGGCACATGAGATGCGGGCCGTCTCGGCGGCTTCACGTGACTACTGCGAGCCGCACGTGCACGACTGCCCGGAGATCAACATCCTGCTGTCGCTCGACCGTCTGGTCTACGAGATTACGCTCGGGGACGAGGTCTATGAGGTCGAGGCGCCCGCGAGCATCTACATACCGGCCGGCCTGGTGCACAGCGCCAATGTGATCGAGGGCAGCGGTTTCTTCGTGGCGATCATCGAGACCGCCGACTACGTCGCCAAACCGCCACCGGCGCAAGCATCCTGATCGGTCACGGCTGCGAGGTGCGGGCCGCGGCGCCGTGACACGGTCGAGGTGGGAATCTCAGGAAGCCCTCAGCGCTTCTGCGGGCGGTTCATACGTCCGGGACCCACCATGGGTGAGGTGCAGCATGTCAGAACCCCGCCACGGCCCGGCGGGGCACCGCCGATCACTGTCTTCGTGGTCGGCGGGACGGGGGAGTCGTACCCCGGTGACCCACGGACCGAGGTGTCCGGGCTCCTCACCGGAGTGGCCGACGAACTCGATGACCGCTTCGACTGTCGGTGGATCGGATACCCCGCGAGCTATGGTCCCGCCCCGCGTCCGGGCGGGATGAGTTTCGTCGAGAGCGTCGGGATCGGTGCGGGCCGACTGCGGGCGGCCATCCGCGCCACGGCCGGACCGGTCGCGCTGGTGGGTTACTCGCAGGGGGCCGTGGTCATCCGATCCGCGGTCGCCGATCTGGCGACCGGGGACGCCGAGACTGCATCCGACCTGGACCGGGTACTCGGTGTCGGGCTGGTCGCCGACCCGCACCAGCCGCCGGGCGTGGTGCCCGGTTGCGACGGGTGGGGAGTCGCCGGCCCGGGAGCGGATCTGCCGACCGGGCTGCCCGTGTACTGGGTGGGCGCGTCCCAGGACGTGATCTGCAACGCCGACGCGGACTCGCTTGTCCGCGACGTCGCCGACCTCACCGGCTCTATGACGCTGGCCGGGCTCGGCCGATGGGGGAGGAGTGCGTGGGATGTGTTGCGCGCCAACGACTTGCAGAACGCACGGCGGACGTCGGTCCGGCCGGCGCAGTGGCGGCGCGACCCCGGGCGGATGCTGGCGGCGTGGCGTGAGGTCAGGTGCTACCTCCCGTCGCGCATCCGGGTGGGTGGTGTGTGGCTGACCAACGCCGTGGGTGGCCGGCACACGTCGTATCGGAGCGACCCCTATCGGCGGACCTCGGTCACCGATCCGGCGTCCACCGGTTGTCAGGTCATCGCCCAGTGGCTTCAGGTCCAGGCGACGTTCG
>NZ_JAMBDT010000123.1:0-12609 GCF_025143765.1 Gordonia sp. p3-SID1431 | reverse complement strand
ACGCCGTCAGCTACCCCGTTTGATCCACTCTTCGAGGTGAGGTGCTTCGTCGCCGACGGTCGTGCCGTCGCCGTGTCCGGTGTAGACCTTGGTCTCGGGGTCGAGGGTGAAGATCTTCTCGGTGATCGAGGCGATGATCGTCGGGAAGCTCGAGTACGAGCGGCCTGTTGCGCCGGGCCCGCCCTGGAACAGGGTGTCGCCGGAGAACAGCACCTTGGCCTCGGGCAGGTGGATGACCGACGAGCCCGGCGAGTGGCCCGGGGTGTTGATGATCGTCAGCTCGGTACCGGCGATCCCGATCTTCTGCCCGTCCTCGAGATCCTGGTGCGCGACATCGGGATGGGTGTCGTTCCACAGCATGTCGTCGCCGGGGTGCAGCAGGATCGGCGCTCCGGTGGCCTGCGACAGTTCCGGGGCGACGGTGACGTGGTCGTTGTGCCCGTGGGTAAGCACGATCGCCTTGACCGTGCGGTTGCCGACGCCGGCGAGGATCGGCTGCGCCGAGTGTGCGGCGTCGATGATGATGACCTCGTCGTCGTCGCCGACCAGCCACACATTGTTGTCGACGTCCCAGGTGCCGCCGTCGAGGCTGAAGGTGCCCGAGGTGACGACGTTGTCGATACGCAGTTCGCCGCTCACAGCTCGACCACCGATCGCAGCACCTTGCCGGCCTCCATCGCAGAGAACGCGGCCTCGACGTCGTTGATGCCGATGCGCTCGGTGACGAACTTGTCCAGCGGCAGACGACCCTGCTCGTAGAGATCGATCAGCATCGGGAAGTCGCGTTCGGGGAGGCAATCGCCGTACCACGACGACTTCAACGCACCACCGCGGGAGAAGAAGTCGACCAGCGGCATCTCCAAGGTCATCTCTGGGGTCGGCACACCGACCAGCACGACGACCCCGGCGAGATCGCGCGCGTAGAAGGCCTGCTTGTAGGTTTCCGGGCGGCCGACCGCATCGATCACGACGTCGGCGCCGTTGCCGTCGGTCAGTTCCTGCACCGCGGCGATCACATCGTCGACCTTCGAGCCGTCGATGGTGTGGGTGGCACCGAGATCGGTCGCCCATTCCAGCTTCGACGCATCGCGGTCGATTGCGATGATCGTCGTCGCACCGGCCAACCGGGCACCGGCGATCGCGGCATCACCGACACCGCCGCACCCGATGACCGCGACCGAGTCGCCACGGCCGACGTTGCCGGTGTTCATCGCCGCACCGATACCGGCCATCACACCGCAGCCGAGCAACCCGGCGACAGCGGGGTCGGTGTCGGGATTGACCTTGGTGCACTGCAATTCGTGGATGAGGGTCTTCTCCGCGAACGCACCGATGCCCAGCGCCGGGGTCAGTTCGGTGCCGTCGGTCAGGGTCATCGGGACGCTGGCGTTGAAGGTGTCGAAGCAGTACCACGGACGCCCCCGCTTACACGCCCGGCACTGCCCGCACACCGCCCGCCAGTTCAGGACAACGAAGTCTCCGACCTCGACGTGGGTGACATCCGAACCGACCGACTCGACCACACCCGCGGCCTCGTGGCCGAGCAGGAACGGGTACTCGTCGTTGATGCCGCCTTCGCGGTAGGCCAGATCCGTATGACAGACACCGCACGCCTTGATCGCCACCACCACATCACGCGCACCCGGGTCCGGGATCACCACATCCACGACCTCCGTCGGCGCCTTCTTGCTGCGCGAAATGACTCCCTTGACTGTCTGCGACATACGTTGTTCCTTCCGCAACTGCGTTGTTCGGGGTACGGGTGCGACGTGTGCTCGAGTGCGGCGACGCATGGGTGACGTCGCCGGAACACATCGCCACAACCTTATCGGTATCGATCAAAGTCGACTACTCAGAGTGATCGTTGTCTACTGTGATTATCCGCGCGCCCGTTCGGAAGTAACCGTAGTTCGACGAACCGCGCACCCGCTTCGGATTCGGTCATCGTGAACACAGCGTCCGATCCGTCCACCCCGATCCCGTTGTTTGACCACCGACGCATCTGGCAACCCTGGTGCGGACCGCTCATCTCCACCACGAGGAGGTAGACCATGGCAGAGAAGAAGAAGGACCCTGGACCTTCGGTCAAGGACGACGAGCTCTACGAGAAGCTGCGCGACGAGGGCAACTCGAAGGAGAAGTCCGCTCGGATCGCCAACGCCGCGGCCAACAGCTCACGGTCGGACGTCGGCAAGAGCGGCGGCAAGTCCGGGTCCTACTAGGACTGGACGGTCGACGAGCTCAAGGACCGCGCCAAGGAACTCGACCTCTCGGGCTACTCCGACCTGAAGAAGGACGAGCTCATCGAGAAGCTGCGGGACCACTGAGACCCGTCTGCTCGGAGAACATCAAAGCCGCCGACCCGAGGGGTCGGCGGCTTCGATGTGTAAAGGGACGGTGCCGGTCAGTGCGCCTCTCGGCAAACAGGCCGCTCGAAGCGGCAAAAGGGTGGGACCCGGGGCATTGAGTCCGTCACCGTCGCGGGGTACAACTACGACCCCGCTCGGGATATTCCGGCCCGTCCGACGTGACCTGCCCGACACCCACCGATGAGGCCGACCGGCCGGTCATCGGACCAGCCCGACCCGCTGGAACGCGGTCAACGCCGTCTCGCCGGTGTTCCACAGCCCGGTCACGTCGCCGCGTGCCCGAGCAGCGGTCGCCGGATCCTGGAGCGCGAGTCCGTTGCGGAACGTCAGCACGTTGTATCCGACGTCGGCGGCCCGCAGCATCGGCCCGGTCGCCCGGCCGGCGCCCACGACGCGGTCGAGGCCCTCACCGACCACGTAGAACCGGAAGATCGGTCCGAGGTTGACGCCGTATTCACGGAGTGTCGCGGTAACGATCGAATTACCATGTGCGGCAATCGCATCGACGATGAAGAAGAAATCCCGCGCATTCGCCGTCGTGGCCCGGGCGTCGGCGGTCGCATAGGCGAGGTCGACGGTGATGTGCGCGTTGTAACCGGCCATCGCGACCCGTTGGCCGGGGACTGCGCAGTCGTCGGCCATGTCGAAGTAGTGCCGCCACTGGGGTGCGACAGGTCCGCCGCCGAATTCGCCTCGCACGGCGTCGAGGAACCGGTTGAGGAGTTCGAGACTGATGACGGGCGCCCACCGCGGAGTCTGGAAGACGCGCGGGTTGTTCTGCAGCGGCATCACCGCGTCGCGTTCCACCGCGGCCAGCCCGAGGGCGAACAACCCGCGCCGGTCGCGACGGTCGGTGAGAATGTCGACGATCCCGTACAGCTTGTCGACGTTTCGTCGTAGCTGGACGAGAGGGAGGTCCTTCGAATCCTGCTCGTAGGTACTGAGTTCGACGATCCGCTCGCGGTCGGCCGGGCGGAGATCGGTTCCACACGTCTCGGCCGGTACCGCATGCGCCGGCGCGGCGACCACGAGTGTTCCGATGAGGCCGAGGGTCAGCAGTGCCGCTGAGAGTGCTCGCATGGGACCCGGTGATACCCATCTGCGCGCGGGTCAATCCCTCCGACCGGGGACGCGAGACCCTTCGTGACGCGCCCTCCGCAAGCTCCGGGCGCTCCTCAGGGAGCAGAGGAAGCGTCAGGGCAGCAGACCGGCACTGCGGGCGGTCACCACGGCCTCCAGCCGCGACGACGCCCCGAGCTTGCGCATCGCGTCCTTCATGTAACCCTTCACCGTGTACACGGTGACACCGAGGGTCTCCGCGATACGGGCGTTCGAATAGCCCAGTGCGGCAAGGGAGATCACGTCCTGCTCCCGGCCGGTCAGTTCCACCTGCGTCGTCGACGCCGGGCTCGCGGCGATCAGGGCCTCGGTGATCGCGGCGAGTTCGTCGGCGAGCCGGGCGGCGTCGACCGTCTCGGCCAGCGACCGGAGCCGCGCGTAGGCCGCGGTCATCCGGTCGCGCATCTCCGCCTCGTCCTGCGCGGCGTGCTCGAGCCGCGCGCGGGACGCGACGATCTCGTGTTCGACGGTGCGGGCCTCCATCGCGAGGACGTCGAGCATCCGCCCGCCGATCGGGTCCGGGGTGTGCAGCGCGCCGTAGAGCACCGCCACGGGCGTCCGATCGACGATGACCGGAGCGGCCATCATGGCGCGCAACCCTTCCCGCTCGATGATCGTGTTGTAGCGATGGGTGATCCGCGGCGTGCGGAGGTAGTCGTCGACGACCATCGGGCGGTTCAGCGAGACGACCTTGCCGCCCAGCCCGTGCCCGACGTCGACCGACACCCCGTTCAACGCGCCCACGGTCGTACCGGCGAAATGCTGCAGACGCAGGTTCGACGGTCCGTTCAGGACACCCGCGAAGGCCAGTGGCACCCCACTGGACTTGCGCACCCGACGCAACGCCTCGGTGACGATCCCGCTCAGCGGCTCGGGCATCTCACCTCACTTCTCCCCCTCTTCCGAGGGTGTTCCTGGGGCCGGTCGCGGAGGACACTGTGACTCAGCTTACTCAGTACGGAGCGAGGTTCACGATGACACAGGCCACCACGACCCCCACCGACATGGTCGAACGATGGTTGGCAATCTACGGGGCGTCCGACGCCGATGCGGCGGCACTCCTCGTCGACGGGCACGATCCCGAGGCGATCGCCTTCACGGTGATCGAGGTCGAGCAGACCGACGATCAGCAGTCCGGCGGTGTACGTCCGGTCACCACCGACATCACCTACGGCGAACTGGCCGAGCGGTCCAAGAGACTCGCGGCGGCCCTTGCGGAGATGGGCATCGGTCGTGGCGACACGGTGGGCGTCCTCATGGGCAAGCGCGAGGAGCTCGTCGTCTCGCTGCTGGCCATCGCCCGCCTCGGCGCGATATACATCCCGCTGTTCACCGCGTTCGCGACACCCGCGATCGAGATGCGGCTGCAGGCCGGCGCCGCGAAGGTCGTGATCACCGAGTCGAGTCAGGCGGACAAACTCGCGGGCATCGACGGGATCACCACGGTGATCGCCGGCGACCAGTTCGAGGAACTCATCGCAGCGCACGAGCCGGTCACCGAGTCGGTCGCGGTCGGCGGCGACGGCACCCTGATCCTGCTCTTCACCAGCGGCACGACCGGCGCGCCGAAGGGCGTCCCGGTCCCGGTCAAGGCGCTCGCCTCGTTCGTCGCCTACATGCACTTCGGCCTGGATGTCCGCGCCGACGACGTGTTCTGGAACGCCGCCGACCCCGGCTGGGCCTATGGCCTCTACTACGGCGTGCTCGGGCCGCTGGCCGCCGGCCGGCGCAACCTCCTGCTACACGCCGGCTTCACCCCCGAACTGACCGCGAAGATCCTCGGCGACCTCGGCGTCACCAATTTCGCCGCGGCACCGACCGTCTACCGAGCGCTCAGCAAGGACCCGCGCATCTCGGGCTTCTCGCTGCGCCGCGCGTCGTCGGCGGGCGAACCCCTGACCCCCGACGTCATCGACTGGGCGCTGCGGGCCATCGGCACCGAGGTCCGCGACCACTACGGCCAGACCGAACACGGCATGTTCATCAACAACCACTGGCACGAGTCGGTCCACGAGACCCTCGTCCCGGGCTCGATGGGACAGCCGATGCCCGGCTTCGCCGCGGGGATCGTCGACGGTCAGATCGCCATCGACGTCCCGGCCAGCCCGCTGATGTGGTTCGAGGGGTACCTCGACGCTCCGGAGAAGACCAAACAGCGCTTCTCGCCGGACGGGCGGTGGTACCTGACCGGTGACACCGGGCGGGTGGACGACGAGGGCCGCTATTTCTTCTCCGCACGCGACGACGACGTGATCATCATGGCCGGCTACCGGATCGGCCCGTTCGACGTCGAGAGCGTGCTGATCACCCATCCGTCGGTCGTCGATGTCGCCGTCGTCGGGCGCCCCGACGAGCTCCGCGGCGAGGTCCTCGAAGCGTTCGTCGTCCTCGCGGACGGGGTCGACGGCACCGATGCGCTCGAAGCCGAGCTCCAGCAGCTGGTCAAGACGCAGTTCGCCGCGCACGCCTACCCGCGCACCGTGCATTTCGTCGACGCCCTGCCCAAGACGCCGAGCGGCAAGATCCAGCGGTTCCTCCTGCGCCAGCGGTGAGCGCACGCCGTGGTGCGCCGCCTGGGGCGTAACGGCGCCACCGTGCGCGAACGATGAACCGACTGCGCGACCCGCAGTCGGGCCGCGCCAACAGCCGATCGCGTCGGGCAGACTCCGAGGACCTCGCCTGCCCCACGACGCGATCACCGGACGCGCAACCAGCGGGTCACACCCCTATCCGCTGGTTGCGCATCTCCGGTTCTGGCGAGATCAGTCCAGGAGCGCTCGTACCGAGTCGGGCGGCACGTCGCCGCTGTAGGTGACCGGGGCGTCGTACACGGTCCGCACGGGAACCACGCCGGTCCAGTCCGCCGACTCCCCACCCGGCCCGCCCGTCCGCGCCTTGGCGATCCACTGGCCGTCGACGATCGGCAGTCGCAGGGCCACCGTCGCTGCCAACTCTTTGCGCGTCGTCGGCCGGACCTCGGCCACCCTCCCCGGAATCAGCTTGTCGGACAACACTTCCAAAGCTACACGGGCGTTGTCGGCGACTTCGAGGACTCCGCGTACGACCGCCGACCGGTAGTTCGCCGAATGGTCGAAGAGGGTGTCGGCGACGACGAGCCCGTCCAGCGCGAACACCGTGAACGTCACCGGCGCACCCGCGGCGACGTGCCGGAGCGCACCCGCCCCGGTCGATCCGTGCAGCAGGATCGAGTCGCCGTCCCGGGCGAAGAGCATCGGCACCGACCATGGCAGACCGTCGACGACGGTGCTGAGGGTCCCGACTTTGGTCTCGTCGAGCAGGGCGTCGAGCAGCTCGCGATCGGCTGCCCGATCAGGCTTGCGCGTCAACGACGCCAGACGCGAAGTCACGTCGGACGGGGTACCGCCGGTCGAAGTCATGCGGACATGGTCGCCCCCGAACGCGCCCGGCTCAACAAAGTTGCTCGCCGGCGTCGGTGACCGCAGAGGGGGATCCACCCGGGGAGCAGGATGAGGCTTCCAGAATTGCCTTCCAAGCAACGGAAGAACGAGGACCGGAATTGTCCTCTATCGCTCATAGCGTGGTCCTCACACCAACCGAGAGGACACATCATGAGCACCTACACCTCCACCGAACTCAGCGTCGACGTCACCGGCGAGAAGCGCGACCTGCTCATCCTGCTGCAGGATCAGCGCAACATGCTCAAGATCACCGCACGCAACCTCTCCGACGACGATGCCCGCAAGCAGTCGACGGTCAGCACCCTCACGATCGGCGCGCTGATCAAGCATCTCGCGCACGGCGAGGAGAACGCGGCCCGCGTCATCACCGAGCGGGACGAGAACGCCGAGTTCGACATGAGCCAGGCCATGACCGAGTACGAGATGATCGGCGACGAGACTCTCGCCGGCTGGCTGACCGCATACGACCGTGGGGCAGCCGAGTTCGACCGCGTGATCGCCGACGCCGAGAGCCTCGACGAGCTGATCCCTCAGCCCACGGCGCCGTGGCAGCCGGAACGCGAGTGGCTGTCGATTCGGGCCATGATCATCCACCTCATCCGGGAGACCGCCCACCACTGCGGTCACGCCGACATCATCCGAGAGGCGCTCGACGGCCAGACCACGATGGGCGCCATCTCCGAAGGGCAGGAATGGGCCGAGCAGTGGGCCGACGCCGACTGGGCGAAGTGACGCCGGCGCGGTAGCTACACCGGGTACTTGACGATCAATCTCGTCATCGACCAATCCGCGGGCCCCCGGGCGCCGAAGACGTTGTGAGGCTGCCGGCCAGGCGCAGTCGACACCCCAACACAGATTGGATCGACGATGATCAAGCGAATTCCCCGTGTAGCAGGAGCGTTGACCGGACTGGTCCTCGCTGTCGGCGTGATGGCCGGTTGTTCCAGTGACGATTCGGACACCTCGAGTGAAACGACCGGCGCGGCAACCGAATCCAGCGCCATGATGAGCGAGAGCGCGATGGCCGATCCGGCCGCCAACCTCGTCGGACCGGGTTGCGCCGCCTACGCCGAGGCCAATCCCTCGGGACCGGCGTCGGTGAACGGGATGTCGACCGTGCCCGTTGCCACCGCGGCGGCCACCAACCCCGAGCTCACGACTCTGACACAAGCACTTTCGGGTCAGCTGAACCCCGAGGTCAACCTCGTGAAGACCCTCAACGAGGGTGAGTACACCGTGTTCGCGCCGACCGACGACGCATTCGCGAAGCTGCCCCCGGAGACCGTCGAGCAGCTCAAGACCGACGCTGACCTGCTCAACAAGATCCTGACCTACCACGTGGTCGAGGGCCAGGCGACCCCCGACCAGATCGTCGGAGAGCACACCACTCTCGAGGGTCAGCAGGTCAACGTGACCGGATCGGGCGACAACCTGAAGGTCAATGAGGCCGGCGTGGTCTGCGGTGGCGTCACCACCTCGAACGCGCAGGTGTACCTCATCGACAGCGTGCTCATGCCCCCGGCCGGCATGTGATCTCTCCGTAAACACTGCGCGAGAGTGCTTTCCACGATTCTCACCGACGCGATCCGTCGGTGAGAATCGTGCTGCGTGACCCGGGTGCGATCCGTTCGCCTCGAACACGGAAGAGTCCGGACTCCGTGGGCGGGATGACGTACGGACGCACGGGACACCGCGCCAAACCCTGAACACACACCGGTCCCCTGCGCGAGCATCACTGCTCGTCTGGGGAACCGTTGTGTGCGTTCAGGTTCGAGCGGGTTGCGCATCCGTCTCGGACCGCATCCGGCTCTCGGTCAACGCCGACACCTGTATCGGCACCCCGGTCATGTTCGCCATCCCGGCAAGTCGCTCCAGGTCGGCCGGGTCGGACGAGATGAGTGCGTTGACGTTCACGCCGCCGGCACCCAGATCGTTCTGCGCAGCCGCGTTCGCCTGCGTCCAACCGCCGGAGCCGTTGTGTCCCCATCCATGCGGGATCGCGACGACGCCGGGCTTGATGTCCTCGGTGACGGTCACGGGCAACGAGATCCGACCGTGCCGGGACTCCACCGTCGCGAGGTCGCCTTCGGCCAGCCCGCGTGCCGTGGCATCGTCGGGGTGCATCCGGGCCGCGTGGGACCGTCCGCCGCGCAACAACATCGGCGCGTTGTGCTGCCAACTGTTCTCCGACCGGATCTCGCGCATCCCGATGAGCCGCAACGGATACCCTGCGTCGTCAGCGACACCGAGTCGCTCGACCTCGGTCATCAACTCCGGTGCGGTCAACCGGATCCGGCCGTCGAGATACGTGACGTTCTTGGCCAGCTGCCCCGGCGCGAGGTCGTCGGCGACCACGACACCGTGTGGATTGTCCTCGACGAGCCGGCGGTAGGTGAGTCCACCGCGTCGAAGGCCGAATCGGTCTCCTCCCAATCCCATTCGGATCACCAGGTCCGAGACCCGGCGCGGGGTGACCGGCCGGCCCACGCGTCGCGCCAGCTGGTTGCCGACGTGCAGCGAACGGATCAGCAGGCTCTCCGACGACAGGAAGCCGATCAGTTCGTTGATCACCGTCCACTCTTCTCGCGCCTCGCCCTGCGGTGGGATCACCGCCTCGGTGGCCTGCTTGAACGGAGTGGTGAACAGGGCCTGGAACGGGAGCAGGAAGTCCTCGCGTTCATACATCGTGGTGGCCGGCAGGATGTAGTCGGCCCGGGCGTTGGTTTCGTTGCGGTAGATGTCCAGGGACACCATGAGGTCGAGTTCGTCCAACGCCGAACGTAATTCGTCGCCGTTCGGAACCGACAGCACCGGATTGCCCGCGCTGACGAACAGCGCGCGCAGCTGCCCGCGGCCCGGGGTGGTGATCTCCTTGGCCATCAACGACGCCGGCGCGGTCCCGAGGACCTGCGGCAGGCCGCCGACGCGGCTTCGCCGCCCCGCCCAGCGAAAGCTCGAAAGCCGTTGCAGCGCGGTGACGCCCAGGCGCTGACCCGGAATCCCCAGATCACCGAACATCGATCCGCCCGGCACGTCCAGGTTGCCCGCGACGAGGTTCACCATGTCGAGCAGGGCGGTCGTCAGCGTGCCGGTGCGCCCCAGTGAGGTACCCACCCGTCCGTACACCGCGGCCCGCTCCGTGCGGGCGAGCGAGCGGGCGACAGCGCGCACACGCTCCGGATCGATGTCCGTACGGCCCGCGGTCGCCTCTGGCGCGTAGGCCGCGACGAGCGTCTCGAGTTCCGCCACGCCGCGCGCCTGCCGCCGGAGCCGGTCGCGGTCGGCGAGGTTCTCGTCGAACAGCACGTGCAACAGCGACAGCAGGAACAGCGCGTCGGTGTCGGGCGTGATCGGCAGCCAGTCGAACTCTCGGGCCGTCTCGGTGTGCCGGGGATCGACGACGACGACGGACCCGCCGCGTGCGGTGATCGCGTTCAGTCCCTCACGGATACGCGGCGAACTCATCACGCTGCCGTGCGACACCACCGGATTCGCCCCGATGATCACGAGGTAGTCGACGCGGTTGATGTCGGGAATCGGCGCGGTCAGCGGGTTGCCGTACAGGAAGTGGCTGGCGACGAAGCGGTTGTTCACGTCCTGGGATCCCGCCGAGTACACGTGCGGCGTGCCGAGGAGGTTCATGAAGATCGCGGTCCACAGCGTGTGTCCGGTCGAGAACGTCGCCGGGTTGCCGAAGTACCAGCCGATCGAGTCGCTGCCGGATTTCTGGTGCACCTCGACGAGCCGGCGGCCGATCTCGTCGAGCGCCGTGTCCCATGAGATCTGCTCGAACTCGCCGTCGGGGCGTCGCCGGAGCGGGTGCCGGAGACGATCGGGATCGTTGACGATCTCGGTGAACGCGATCCCCTTCGGACACGCGAAGCCCCGCGACAACGGGTGCTCCTTGTCCGGCCGCAACGAGACCAGCCGATCGTCCTCGACGGTCGCGATCATGCCGCACAGCGGCTCGCAGATTCGGCAGTAAGTGTGTTTTTCCATCGGCATCTTGCGTCCCCTGACCTCGCGCGATGACTGGCCGCAGGCGGGCAGGCCTACGGTTGGTGTGATTCCGTTCACATCTGAAGACAAGTGTTGCATGATGACAGCACCTGAGGCATCCCCACCGAGGAGGTCCCCGTGACCGACAGCGAACCGAACGCCACACAGCCAACCGTGCGCGACGTGATCATCATCGGCGCCGGCTTGTCCGGCATCGACTGCGCCTATCGGCTGAAGGAGCAGAATCCCGACGCCGACTATCTGATCCTCGAACGCCGCGAACGCATGGGCGGGACGTGGGACCTGTTCCGGTACCCCGGCGTGCGGTCCGACAGCGACATCTACTCGCTGAGTTACCCGTTCGAGCCGTGGCGCAAGCCGCGGGCGCTGGCGCACGGAAACGACATCCGGGAGTACATCGAGGACACCGCCCACAAGTTCGCCATCGCCGAGCACATCCGGTTCGGGCAGCACGTCCTGACCGCCGACTGGGACTCGGCGACGGACACCTGGACGCTGGGGGTCGAGGTCGGTGAGGACCGGCGCCGCGAGACCCACCGGGCGAGGTTCGTCATCTTCGCAACCGGTTACTACGACTACGACAACCCCTACACACCACGGTTCGCCGGTGCCGACGACTTCACCGGCCAGATCGTGCACCCGCAGCACTGGCCCGAAGACCTCGACTACCGGGGCAAGCGCGTCGTGGTGATCGGCAGCGGCGCGACGGCGGTCAGTCTCATCCCGAGCCTAGCCGAGCAGGCCGAGCACGTCACGATGCTGCAGCGCTCGCCGTCATACATCTTCTCGTCCAAGCAGAAGCAGTACCTGGCACCGCTCGTGCAGAAGTTGTTGCCACCGCAGGCGGCGCACAAGGTCATCCGCACCAGGTACGCCGCCCAGACGGCCGCGATCGTGCACCTGACCCACCGGTTCCCGAAGCTCGGACGCAAGATGATCCGCAACAACGTCGTCGCGAACCTGCCCGAGGACTATCCGGTCGACGTCCACTTCAATCCGACGTACAACCCGTGGGACCAGCGGATGTGCATGGTCCCCGATGCCGACCTCTTCGCCGATATCACCGAGGGCAAGGTCGAGATGGTCACCGACCACATCGACCGGTTCGACGCCACAGGGGTCACCCTCACCTCGGGCAAGCACCTCGACGCCGACATCATCGTCACCGCGACCGGACTGCAACTGCTCGGCTTCGGCGGTACCCGGCTCCGCGTCGACGGCGCCGAGGTGAAACCACACGACCGTTTCGTCTTCAAGAGCTACCTCATCGAGGACGTCCCGAACCTCGCCTGGTCGGTCGGTTACACGAACGCCTCGTGGACCCTTCGCGCGGACATGACCGCTCGCGCCGTCGCCGACCTGATCAAGCACATGCGCACGAACGGCTACACCCACGCCTATCCGCATCTGGGTTCGGAGGTCATGGGTTCGCGGCCGCTGTGGGACCTCAAGGCGGGGTACGTCGAACGGTCCCCGGATGCACTGCCGAAGTCGGGCACCCGCGGTCACTGGCAGGTGCGGCACAACTACTACCGCGACGCCATCGACCACCGCATCAACAAGGTCGAGGAATCGATGGTGTTCGGCCGGGCCTGACCCGGCTCCGCGCGCGGGGCCCGGATCGTCGCAGCGGTCCGACGCGCGACACGCGAACGACTTCC
>NZ_JAMBDT010000122.1:0-13019 GCF_025143765.1 Gordonia sp. p3-SID1431 | reverse complement strand
ATCCAGGTCGCCGAACTGGTGAAGGCCGCTCGCGGCCACGAGGGCGAGTTCACCGCCGAATGGCTGTCGGCGGAGTTCGAGAAGCATTGGGAGCGACGCGGACGGGCTGCCGTCGAGGTCACCCGCCTTTACCTGGGCGACCCCGACTACGCGACCCACCTGGAGTTGTCGTTTCCGGCTGCCGCCGTCAGTCCCGCCATCGCGTCGGCCCTGTTCGGTCTCCTCTCCGAACCGAATCCGCTGCTCGGTCTGCGGACCCGCGAGGACGTGGAGGGCTTCATCGCCGCGGTGGCCGGAGAGCCGCACGACGAGGTCCTCGCCCGCTTCGCGCCGGCCGGACAATTCAGCAGCGCCACCCCGGAGGCCGTGAGCGCCTGACTTTCGCTCCCTCCGGCGCCATGTGATACGAACAACATCGTCGTTCGAGCCGGGGCCGGAGGGGGCAGATGTGAAGTCGGGGTGGACGTTGGCCGACGCGCCTCCGCAGACCGGTCGGGTCGCGGTGGTGACCGGCGCGAATTCGGGAATCGGCCGCGAGATCGCGCTCGGGCTGGCGACGCTGGGCGCGCGCGTGGTGCTGGCGTGCCGTAACCCGCAGACGTCGGCCGAGGCTCGCGACGACATCGTGGGCAAGGTCCCCGGGGCAGAGTTGGAGCTCGTCGATCTCGACCTTGCGAGTCTCAATTCCGTCCATGACGCCGCCGCCGAGATCCGGCGGCGTCATCCTCGGCTCGATCTGCTGGTCAACAACGCCGGGGTCATGCGGGCACGGCGCGAACTGACCCCCGATGGTTTCGAGATGGACTTCGGCACGAATTATCTCGGTCACTACGCACTCACCGGGCTCCTGACCGATCGCCTGCTCGCCGCGGACTCGGCACGCGTGGTCACCGTGGGCAGCCATGTCCACCGGGCGGGCTCGATCGACTTCGCCGATCTGCCGATGGACCGCAGTTTCAGTACCGCCGCAGCGTATTCGCGTGCGAAGCTCGCCCAGATGCTGTTCGCAATGGAACTCGACCGCCGGATGAGAAGTGCTGAGGTGTCTGCGATCTCGCTGGCGGCCCACCCCGGAGGCACCCGGACCGGGGTGATGCGTGAGCAGAGCCGGTTCCTCCAGTGGGCCTACCACGCGCCGTCGCTGCGCTGGCTCACCGACCGGTTCATCATGGACCCGCCCGACGGTGCCCTGCCGGTTCTTCGTGCCGCCACCGATCCGAAGGCTCAGGGCGGCGACTACTACGGTCCGGTCGGCAGTCTCGGGCTCGTTGGTCCGCCCGTACTGGTCGAGCCGTCGGTGAAGGCCAAGGACCGCGACGTCGCCGCACGGCTGTGGGACATCGGTGCCGAGCTCACCGGGGTGACCATCGACCTCGGTTGACTTCTTGTCAGAGCTTGAACCGACCCCCATTGCTCCCTGAGCTGAGGTGCGAGGAGCGAAGCGACCATTATTCTTGCTCCCTGAGGTGCGAGGAGCGCTAGCGACGAGCCACCAAGGGTCGCAACACGTTCCGTCAGATCGCGAACCGCCCGGCGAATGATCGCAGCGGGAGGTCGGCACTCGTCACGATGCCCGGAGGTGCCGCCACGACGGACCGGATCGAGTTGAGGGCCGGGAGTCCGGTGACGGTCATGCCGATGGATGCGAAGTTCTCCGGCTTGCTGAGGTCGAAGCCCTTACGCGGGAAGATCATGTGCTTGGAGTAGATGTTCGGGTCGCCGGTGACCTGGGTGATGTAGCAGGCCTGGATGTTCCACGACGGATCGGTGTGCGGTGTCATCTGCCATTCGAGGTGGGATTCGACGCGCGCCACACCGTCGACCATGCCCTGGTATTTGATGTAGCTGCCGCCCAGCGAACCCTCCGGGAGCTGATACCAGCCGAGGTCGACGTCCTTGGTGCAGGCGCCCAGTTCGTAGGAGAACGCCACCTCGTCGAGCTCGAGGTCGAAGGCGTCGGCCATCAGATAGACGGAGTCCGCGAACACCGCGGTGTACTTGTACAGCGAATCGGGGATGCTGGGGTCGTCGACGGGCAGGCCGTATCCTACCGCCTTCCAGGTGTCGACGGAGTGGTGGCAGGAGACGTCGACGGACTCGATGACCGTCACGTTCTCGATGTCGGCCACATCGGCGGTGTGCACGATGCCGAGGATCTGCGCCAGACCGGGGTTCATACCGGTGCCGTAGAAGGTTGCGCCGCCGCGCTCGCAGGCCTCGGCGATCACCTCGCTGACCTTGCGTCCGGAGTGGTGCGGGTGATTGGTGTCGCGATGGAATCCGGTGATCCAGTCCGCCGTGGTCACGACGTTGATCCCGGCCTCGAGAACCTGGACGTAGAGGTCCTCGTCGGGGAAGACGCCGTGGAAGGTGAGGACATCCGGACGGGCGGCGATGATCTCCTCGACCGTGCCGGTGGCCGTCACCCCGATCGGGTCGAGGCCGACGATCTCACCGGCGTCGCGGCCGATCTTGTCTGGCGTATAACAATGCAGCCCAACCAGTTCGAGGTCGGGATGCGACTGGATGCGCCCGATCATCTCGGTGCCCAGATTGCCGGTGGCGACCTGGAAGACCCGGATTCGTTCGGTGGTGGTCATGACAGATCCTCTCGGGCTGAACGTATGTCAGGACTGCGTGGCGGCGCGTAGCGCCTCGAGCTCGGAACGGCGGATGCGGACGAAGTCGTCGCCTTGTGGCAGCACCGCTCCACTCGACGACGACGTATCGGCATCGTCGGGTCCGCCGTCGGGGTAGAACTGCCGCGCCCACTTGCGAAGTGCGGTGAAGCCCTCGAACTCTCTGCGGGACAGTGCGGGTGGATCGGAGTAGCGCTGGTGTGCCCAGATGTCGATGTCGGCGGCGAACTGCTCGATGACGAGGTCGGCCATCACGGTCCCGTAGCGGGTGATCTCGCCGGCTTCCTCGCCCGGCTTGCGGCCGATCCACACGGTGAACCGGACGTCGGAGGTGTGCTCGTCGACCGGGGTGACCGCCGGCATCGTGCGGTTGTCGACCATGCCCCAGCTCTTGGTGACCGAACAACCCAGCCCGGCGTTGATGGATTCGACTCCGCTGGTGGCGTTCTCGAGTGTTGCGCCCTCCTCGAAGGCGATGGTGAAGTCGACATGCGACACCGGCCCGTCGAAGTCGTGCCGGGTGAACTCGGGCATGAACGGTGTCTTGTGGACGAACTTGAAGTGGGCGAAGTCGACGCCGTTCTCCATGATGTACTGCGGGTGGATCTCGAGTCCCGGACGGAAGAGGGTGGCCGCGGGCACCGGCGGGTAGTAGTCGGCGGCGGTGCGATCGTCGTCGAAGTCGCCGAAGATGTCGGGAACGTCGAAATGCGGTGGACGACCCTCGAGGTCGTGCCAGATCCAGACGGCCTCGTTGCGCTCGACGACCGGATAGCTGCGGATTCGTCGCCCACGATTGGGATGTTTCTCGTACGGGATGCAGACGTTGCGCCCCTCGCGATTCCACTCCCAGCCGTGGAACGGACACACCAGGTTCTCGCCCTCGACATGGCCGCCGTGGCCGAGGTGGGCGCCGAGGTGTTCGCAATAGGCGTCGAACACGGAGACCCGGCCCGACCGCGACCGCCAGGCGACCATCTCGCGCCCGAAGTACTTCATCGTGTGGACCGCCCCGACCGGGATCTCCGAGCACCAGGCGACCTGGAACCAACCGGTGGGTGTCATCGACAGCGGCGTTCTCGCCATGCGGCAACCGTAGGTCCCGCGCGATGAGAATGCAAGAGGGTTCTATGAAAAAGTACGTGCCTGGTCAGCTGGCGGTTTCAACGAGCTCCGGACGCGGTGACGCGGAATGCATGACCCGATGGATCTCGGCCGTGAAGTCGTCGGCGGCCTCGATGTTCGACGCGTGGCCGGTGTCGAGGACGACCAGGCGATCGAGGTAGCCGCGAATCGACAGGGCATGCGCGATGCGCTGGGTCATCGCGTGCGGGAGAAGGAGGTCGTGCCGACCGCCGATGACCGTGGTCGGCACGGTGATGGCGTCGGCGCCGGCGGGTCCCATCGCCAACTGGAGAAGGGCCACGGCGGACTTCGCGCGCGAGCTGGGCGAGCACGAGCGGGTCATCGCGAGAACGAAGGCGGCGTGATCGACGGTCGCCGATCGGCCGTTCAGGATGCGATGCCGGATGACGCTCCGTGTGAACCGATCTCCCGGGAAAGGAACCGGTATGGACAGCGCCATCTGGAGCAGCCACAGCGGCGCCTTGATCGGGCCGTTGACGAGTGGCAGCACCCGGCTCTCGGTGGCGACCCCGCCCCAGGTGGTGTTGGCGAGAACCATTGCGGTGGCTCGTGACTCGGCCTGATCACGATGCCGGTGGGCCCAGGCCTGCAGGGTGATGCCGCCCATGCTGTGCCCGACGAACACGGCTGTGGCTGCTTCGGGGAGTGTCTGGTTGACAACGGTGTACAGGTCATCGGCCAAGACGTCGGTGTCGAACGCGCGCCGGCCCCAGGTGCTCTCGCCGTGGCCGCGCTGGTCGTAGGCGATGACGTGGTAACGCTCGGCCAGCGCATTGATCTGCGGATTCCAGTACTCGACACAACACGACCAACCATGCACGAGAACAAGTACGGGAGCGTCCGCCGGCCCGTGGTGGACGACGCGCAACCGCGCGCCGTCATCGGTCACCGCCCATGAGGTCCGTTCGGGTTCGCGGCTGTTGAACAGCGTGTCCACGTAGACGCGGTTGCGGAGTCGGCGACGTGCCTCGGCCGGCAGCAGTCCGGACAGTGCGTGTCGGGCGGCTCCGATGCCGGTTGCTGCATTCATGTCGTCCCCCTCGGACCGCCGGTGACTTGTGTCACATCGGCTGCACAATGATACAAACTCCAATTGTCTGTATCTACCGCTTCGGGTAACGGTTTGTGCCAATTGTCGGGTTGTGTCCGAACGGGCCGGCTGCCTGGTCGGACGATGGTCGTCCGCACTTCGTCGCGGTCGGCCCGACGGACGGGTAGCCGAGCGAACGACCGCCAAACATCGCGCCGGTCAGCGCATTGCCGCTACGCCATGACCGCGGTCGGCAGCGGCTACGATCGGCAGCCATGGCTCCCGGCGAATCCCGAACCTCCGACGTCCGCGCGGTGGACGACGGATCCCCCGACGGCGGTACGGGCAGCGTCACCCGGCGGGTGAACAGGCGCGGCCAGGCGACGCGCGAGGCGATGCTCGACGCCGCGCTCGCCTCGTTGGCCACCGGCGATCCCGCCTCCGTGTCGGGCAATCGGATCGCCAAGGACATCGGCGCGACATGGGGCGCGGTCAAGTACCAGTTCGACGACATCGACGGCCTGTGGGCGGCGGTGCTGCATCGGACCGCGGAACATCGCGGCGACCTCCCGATGAGTGTGAAACCCGATGCGCCGCTGGCGGAGCGGGTCGCGGCCATCGTCGACCTCATGTACGACGGACTGACCGCGCCCGAATCCCGTGCGATCGAGACCCTGCGGGCGGCCCTGCCGCGCGATCCGGACGAGTTGCGTCGGATGTTTCCCAAGACCGCCGCCGAGTTCGCGTCGTGGGGGCCGTCGTGGATCGATTCGTGCCAGCGCGCTTTCGCCGACCTCGACGTCGATCCGGAGCGGGTACGTGAGGTCGCGGCGTTCCTGCCCGGGGCCATGCGAGGCCTGGTGTCGGAGAAGCAACTCGGCACCTTCCAGGATCAGCAACTGGCCCGACGTGGCCTGGCGAGGGCCATCGTCGCGCTGCTCGCGGGCTGAGGAACCGCCCCGACGGGTCAAACTCCGCGCTCGGGGGCATCGCCGACCAGTGGATTGCGCATGACCGGTGCCGGTTTCGCTCGCTGTCCCGCGGGCTATTCCACGAGGCGGCCTGGCGGACGCGGGCGGCCGTCGAGAGGCCGACGCTACCGACGACAACGTGCTCGCGCCACGTGTGCGCGGCGGCGACGTCGAGATGCCACGCGCCTTCGACCATTTCGATCTCACCGTCTCGCTCCGAGCCGCGCCCTGACATCCCGGGTCACGCAGGGTTGACGAGAGCCTGTCCTGGGTATGAACAGCGCACCGATCAGCGGTTGACGTCGGACGCCCGGACGCCGAGACAAGGACAGGGCGGTCCACGGACCGCGATGCCCAATGGTGGGTTTCGGTGCGGCACGATAGGAGACGACCGATGGGGTCTCACTGCAGGACTACGCGCGATCACGACGAGATCCGAGAGTGGGCGACCACCCACCGGGGTGTGCCCGCCCGCGTTCGCGACATCCGGAGCGTCGGCGGAACAGGAATGCTCCGCATCGACTTCGACGGTGCGGTCGACGGCGACCTCGAGCACATCACCTGGGACGAGTGGTTCCAGAACTTCGAGCGCGCCGAACTGGCTCTCGTCTACGAAGCGGAGAAGTCCGACGCCAGCAGGACCTTCGCGAAAGTCGTGCCTGCGCCGGACTTCTGAGCCGAGCTCAGACCCGCCGGGCCGCGTACCGGGCGCCCTCGAGCGTCATGCCGTTGACCGAGTAGAGCACGTGCAGGGCATTCGGGCCGCCGACCGGCGCGCCGTCGCAGATGGTGTCGCCGGGGATGCAGTAGCGAACGGTGCGGCTTCGGTACGGTGCGGCCACCTTGACCGGGGGAGCGCCGATGTCGTCGATGAAGCGATCCGACGGCGCGCCGTAGAGCACGATCGCGGCGACGTTGCGCGCCATGTTCGCCGGCAGCGGCGGCGGCACGAACCGGTCGTAGGCGGCGTACCGGGCGGGCAGGTCCAGCCCGGCGTGGACGGCGTAGCCGGCGACGACGGCGCCCTGGGAGTAGCCGCCGAGGACGACCTTGGTGTCCGGGCACTTCGCGGCCAGGTACTTGATGCGGTTCTGGGTGGTGCGGACGCCGTCGGCCACCGTGCGCGCGAACTTCAGCCGGTTGTTGAACTGGTCGCTGGCCGGGTACTTGACGCCGTAGGCGCTGACGGACTTGCCCGGCAGCTGCGAACGAACGGCCTCGACGAAGGAGATCCCGGTGAGGCCCAGCGGCGGAGAGGTCTCCACGGTTCCGCGTGCGAACACGACCTCGACGTCGGAGCACGATGGTGCGGCCTGCGCCGTGGGCGTGCCGACGGCCACCGCCCCCGTGATCGCCGCGATGACACAGAGGACGGAGACACTGAACCGTTTGATCACCAGGCCAATGGTAGAGATCACCTCGCGCGGGGATAAGGGCCTGATCGTCCCAAAGATTGAGCCGATCCAGGGCCATCCGAGAGTCGGTTCGGCACGAACAACCGGGTTGAACGTATGAGAGGTTTGTAGAATCACGGGGTTCGCCGGGCTGATCCGGCGCATCGAATCGAGGTTGAGTGCCGGTGGCAACAGACGTCCATTTCAAGATCGCCGAGCTGGCGCGGCAGATGCATGCCGTTCCCGAGTCCACGGAGGACACGTCGGCCGAGGTGCTGCCCTCGGTCACCGCCGGTGCCGTCGAGTACGTCCCCGGTGCGCAGTACGCCGGCGTTCTCGTGGTCGATCAGAAGAACAACTTCGACACGCTGGCGCCCACCGACCCGCTGATGAACCTGGCCGACCGAATCCAGAAGGAAACGGGTGAGGGTCCGTGCCTGCAGGCGGCCTGGGACCACCACACCGTGCTCGTGAACGACATCGCCCGCGACGAGCGATTCCCTGCCTTCTCCGCTCGCATCCTCGACGCGAGTCCGCTGCGGTCCAGCCTGTCTTTCAAGCTGTTCACCGACAAGGGGACCATCGGTGCCCTCAACATGTTCGCCGATACGCCCGACGCCTTCGGCGACGAGTCCCTGGAAGTCGGCCTGTTGTTCGCGACCCACGCCGCCCTGGCGTTGCGTGCCGCGCGGCAGCAACAGCACTTCCGCAGTGCGCTGGCCAGCCGGGACATCATCGGCCAGGCCAAGGGCATGATCATGTACCGCTTCCGCATCGATGCGGTCGCCGCCTTCGCTCTGCTCCGACGCCTGTCCCAGGACACCAACACGCCGCTGGCCAAGGTCGCCGAACAGCTCATCGAGAGGGAACTGGCCGAGCCCACCGAGGGGGACGCAGGGTCGCTCTCCTGACCGGGCAGATCGGCGTCGGGATCGGTAGGCGGCAGCATGCTGTCACGACTACGTTGGCCACATGCGCAGCCGGCACGTCAGTGTGGTCATCAACGCCGAACCCGCGAGGGTCTACGACTTCGCGGCCGAGCCCGACAATCTGCCGCGCTGGGCCGCGGGGCTGGCGAAGTCGGAGGTGGTCCGGCGGGGTGACGAGTTGCTCGTGGAGTCGCCGATGGGCACCGTGACCGTCCGGTTCGTCCCGCGGAACGGACTCGGCGTCGTCGACCACGAGGTGGTGCTTCCCGCCGGGGACACCGTGCTCAATCCGCTTCGGGTGCTGGCACATCCAGAAGGTGCCGAAGTCGTCTTCACGATCCGGCAGCTGGCCATGTCCGACGACGAGTTCGACCGCGACACCCAGATGGTGGAAAAGGATCTCGCACAACTGAAATCGCTGCTGGAGACGGCCGGCCCGGCCTAGTGTCGAACCGGGTCGAACCGGCCGGCGTCACTTCCGGTGCACCGTGAAGTCGACGGAGTCCGACTGCCGCAGAGCTTCCCACGCGGCCGAACTGACGCCGAGCGCGTCGAGTAGAAAGGCCGCGACTGCGTCGGCCACCAGCGCGACCCGGGCCGGGTTCTCATCGGTGGTCTCCCGGACCGCCTCACCGGCGATACCGCCGAGAGTGTGTTCGCCGTCCGGAATCCACATCAGGTCCGTCGTGCCGGGGGCGAGGTGGAAGGCATCGGTCAGCCACTCCGGGCCACGTGTCGACAGTGCCGAGTCGTCCTTGCCGCCGGCGACGACGAGCGCCGGGGTGGACATCGTCGAGAAGTCCGGCCGCATGAACGGCAGGTGTTCGCGCGCGTACTCGCTCAGGCTGTCGCCGGTCCCGGCCGTCGCCATCAGTGCGCCCGCTCGCACGGCGGGGTGTGCGAGATCCGGGCCGACGACCCCGTCCGGCCCGATCACACGCGCGCCGAGGAGGGTGCCGACGGTCTGACCGCCCCATGAGTGGCCGGCCGCGGCGAGCAGGCCGATGTCGACGCGCCGGCGCAGGTCCCCGCCGGCCGCGATCAGGATCTCGTCGAGATGGTCGATCACCGCGTGCGCGTCCTGCACCCGCGTGCGCCAGATGGACGCGAATCGCGGGTCGTCGAATCCGATCCCGTGGCGCCGGGAATCGAGGTGGGTCGGCTGTACGACGACGAAACCTGATGCGGCCCAACGATCGACGAGTGGTGCGTAACCGTCCATCGACCAGGCGTTGCCGTGGGAGAACACGAGAACCGGGAGCCGATCCCCGGTGACCGGTGCGGTGACCCTCGCCGTCAACGGGAGCGGACGGTCCGAGGTGGGGACGACGATGGGCTTGACGGAGACGATCTGACGAGCGAGCACTTCCGTGGACATGGGAGTTCCCTTCGGGACGGGGCCGGTGCGCGATAACCTGGACGGAACGATGTTCCGCCAAACTAGCGGAACGGTGTTCCGCGAGCAAGGGGTGGACGGTGTCCGCAGGAAAAACAGCACGTCAGATGCAGGCCGAACGGAGCCGTACGGCACTTCTGGAGGCGGCGGCCGCGGCCTTCGTCGATGCGGGCGTGCAGGCCCCGGTGCGGGACATCGCCACGCGTGCCGGGGTGGGTGTCGGCACCGTGTACCGGCATTTCCCGACCCGGGCGGAACTGGTCACCGCGGTCTACCGGCACCAGGTCGACGAATGTGCGGCACTGGCGGAACAGCTTCTGGCCGAACAGGTCCCGCCGCGTGCCGCGCTGTGCCGGTGGACGTCGGCGTTCACCGACTTCCTCGTCACCAAACACGGCTTGAGTGACGCGCTCAGCTCCGACGACCCGAGCCTCGTCGATCTGCACGCGCTCATCTTCGACACCCTTGTGCCGGCGTTCGCCTCGCTACTCGAACCGGCGCAGGCCGCGGGAGAGGTCAGCCGGGACATCTGCGCGCTGACCTTCCTACGGGCGATCGGCAACCTGTGCATCATCGGACCCGGGTACACCGACGCCGACGCCAGGGCAATGGTCGGTCTGTTGCTGATCGGCTCCGGTGCATCGTCGGTAGGGAGTGAGTACGCATGACGCAGCGTCGGCTGTTCTTCATCCACGGCGCGGGCGGGTACGCCGACGACGGCCCGCTCGCCGAGGCGCTGGCCGCGGCACTCGACGCGTCGCTGGACATGCCTCGTTTCTCTGACGACGACATGTCGATCGAGGCGTGGGCCCGTCCGATCCGGGAGCGTCTCGAGGGACTGGACGCCGACGATCACGTCGTCGCGCACTCGTTCGGGGCGACGGTGCTGATGCATGTTTTCGCCGACGCCGATGTCGCCTCGAGAAGTGCTGTGCTTCTTGCGATGCCGAACTGGGGACCGGACGGTTGGGATGTTCCGCAGTACGTGTTCCCCGGTACCGGCTCTCTGCTCCCTTCGTTCCACCACTGCGTCGACGACGACGTGGTGCCCGTCGAGCACCTGGACCTGAACGCGGCGTTCCTTCCGTCGGCGCCGCTGCATCGTCATCCGGTGGGCGGTCACCAGTTCGACGGGCTCGCCGACGTCGTCGCCGCCGAGCTCATCACCGCCGAGAACCGATGAGCGAGAACAGCGCGGCCGACGCCGACGCCCGAGGAGTGCCGGCCGCGTCGGCGGCGGGGCGGTGGCTGATCGTCGTCGCGGTGCTCGGTTCGGGTGTCGCCTTCATCGACGGCACCGTCGTCAACGTCGCACTGCCGGCCATCGCGCGCGACCTCGATACCGGTCTACGCGGTCAGCAGTGGGTACTCGACGGGTATCTGCTCACGCTGAGCGCGTTGTTGTTGATCGGTGGGGTCGCCGGCGACCGGTATGGGCGTCGGCTCGTCTTCGCCGGAGGTCTCGCCGTGTTCGCGGTGGCCACGGTCGCGTGCGGGCTGGCGCCGACCGTCGAACTTCTCGTCGCCGCACGGATCGTGCAGGGGATCGCCGCCGCCGCGGTGGTGCCGGGCAGTCTGGCGTTGATCAACGCCGAGATCCGGCCGTCGGACCGCGGTGCGGCGGTCGGTCTGTGGGCCGGGATGTCCGGCGCGACCACGGCTCTGGGCCCGTTCCTCGGTGGCTGGCTCGTCGACGCGGCGTCGTGGCGGTGGACATTCCTGCTCAGTGTGCCGCTCGCCCTGGGAGCGTTGTGGATCGCGATCCGGCATGTCCCCGAATCGCGAGGCGCGCCGTCGAACGCCCGGCTGGACGTGGCGGGCGCCCTGGCGATGACCGTCGGGCTCGCGGGCGTCATCTACGCCCTGATCGAGGGGCCGTCGAACGGGTGGAACGGGGTGACGGTTGCGGCGGGGGTGGTCGGAGTCGTCGCGCTGGTGGGCTTCGTGGTGATCGAGTCGCGGGTGCTGGCGCCGCTGCTGCCGCTGGGGTTGTTCCGGTCGTCGCAGTTCACCGGCGCCAATCTGACGACGCTGCTGGTCTATGCGGCGCTGGGCGGTGCGCTGTTCCTGCTGGCCCTGCAGTTGCAGCAGAGCCTCGGTTACTCGGCGTTCGAGGCCGGCGCGGCGATGTTCCCGAGCACGTTCATCATGCTGTTCGGGTCGCCCTTGGTCGGCAAGCTGGCGCAGCGGACCGGGCCACGGCTGCCGATGACGGTCGGCCCGCTCATCGCGGCCGGTGGTTTCGCGCTGATGTCCCGGGTCGAGCCGGGCTCGGGCTACGTCGACTCCGTGCTGCCCGGGGTGCTGCTGTTCGGCCTCGGCATGACGGTGACGGTCGCGCCGCTCACCTCAGCGGCGCTCGCCGCCGTCGACGACGCGCTCGCCGGCACCGCGTCGGGCGTGAACAACGCGGTGGCGCGGCTCGCGGGGTTGCTCGTGGTGGCGGTGCTGCCCGCCGTGGCGGGGATCGATGCGGGCCCCGGCGATCCGCTCGGCGACGGCTTCCGGACGGCCATGTACATCTGCGCGGGATGCTGCGCGGTCGGCGGGCTGGTGGCGGCGTGCACGATCCGCTCGAGCACTGATGTGCGGCCGCAGGTCCGTGCGGGTGTGGACACCGCCTGTCAGGAAGCGGCTACCCGGGCAGGTTAGGCCCGGCGTTCGCCCGTGCCGGCCGCGATGGCCCAGAGCACCAGGACGGGCTGGAAGAACAGTCGCGTCAGGCGCTTCTCGTCGGTGTCGAGTCCGAAGGCGTCGATGTGCTCGACGTACTGGTTGATGTTGCCGGGGAAGATGACCACGAAGAACGCGGCGACGATCCACGACACCACCTTGCGGTGGCGGGGCAGCGCGATCAACGCGGCGCCCAGGGCGATCTCGACGCCGCCGGAGGCCAGCACCACGAAGTCCTTGCTGAACGGCACCCAGTCGGGGACCTGTGCCTGGAACTCCTCGCGCTGGGCCGTGAGGTGGCCGACGCCGGCAATCACCAGCACCGCTCCCAGGGCGATCCGGGCGATGGCCCGGCCCAGCGGCTGACGAGTGGTGGTCGGCGTGACGATGGACATGTGGGCTCCTTGGGTGGGTGTCGGTTCGGTTCTACCGCACTTCGTGGCGGGCGGGGTTTCGGACGGTCAGCGCCGGAGGGTTCGGGTCGGGATGAGTCTTGATGACTATTTGTGGCACAGAAGTACTTACTTGTGATTGAGTGTTGTGACTGCGACCACAACTGTGTGGTCGCTCGTTGTATGCAGAGGACCGCCCATGACCCCCGATGTCGCACCCGCACACCGACTCTCCGTGTCCTGGCTGCAGGCTGTGCCGAGTGCGCTGCGCGGGGCGGCCGGTGTCGTCGTGACCACCGCGGCGTTCTTCGTCGCCGTCGCGGTTCTGGTGATCGCCCAAATCGTCGTCCTCGCCACCCGCGCCGCGGTCGACCTCACCTGAGGTTCGCCCGGCTGACGCTCACGCCCACCGTCCCGACCGGACGGCTTCACCTGGGCGGCCGCACCCC
>NZ_JAMBDT010000121.1:0-13226 GCF_025143765.1 Gordonia sp. p3-SID1431 | reverse complement strand
GGGCGCGTCATCCGGTCGTCGTCGACAAAGTGTGTCGGCGATAACTGTGCAAGTATCCCACACCGCGGTCGGATGACCGCAAAGGATGAGCGTTTGACGTTGCGCGTCGAGCCGAGGCGCTCGCGTTCAGCCCTCGAGTCCGGGGAACCAGAGAGCGATCTCGCGCTGTGCCGATTCGGGCGAATCGGACCCGTGGACCAGGTTGTACTGGGTGTCGAGCGCGAAGTCGGCACGGATCGTTCCGGGCACGGCCTTCTCGACCGGGTCGGTACCGCCGGCGATCTGGCGAAACGCCGCCACCGCGCGGGGCCCCTCGAGAACGGCCGCGACCAGCGGACCGGACGTGATGAACTCGAGCAGCGAGGGGTGGAACGGCTTGCCCTCGTGCTCGGCGTAGTGCCCCCGAGCGACCTCGTCGCTCGCGGTCTTGAGTTCGAGAGCCACCAGGGTCAAGCCCTTGCGCTCGATACGGCTGATGATGTCGCCGACGAGGTTGCGTTCGACGCCGTCCGGCTTGATGAGTACGAGAGTGCGTTCAGTCACGACTGACACCCTATCGACCGGCTACGGTCACGTACCGGTCAGGAGCAGTACTCGCCGGCGACCGGGAAGAAGCCGTAGTCGAAAAGGCTGCCGGTTCGCGAGCGCGGATCGACGACCACCTGCAGACAGCCGCCGGGCGAGGCGAGCGCGCCGGCGAGCGCGAGATCGAACTGTTGCGCCAGACCGAGATTCGCGGGCCGGTACTGGGCGGGCACCGGGAGGCTGGCGATGGCCTCGGGCGCCTTCATGGTCGCGGCACGCTGGGTGATCTCGTGGGTGGCGACATAGCTGTACTCCCCCGGACCGACGGGAACAGGTGCGTCCGCGGCGGGTATGAGGTTCGCGATCCCGATGGGTGCCTGGTCCTGCTCCGGTTCGGCCGCCGCCGTGGCCGGGACGGTCAGTGCGAGCGCCGCGCCCGCGAGGACGACGACGGGGAGCACGGGGCGTCGGGTTCGGGCGGAGGTGGTCCGGAAGAGCTGGAACTGCACGTATGTCCTCACATCGGGTGTCTCGAGAAGGGGTTCGACAAGCTGCGAGGATCGACTTGTCGGCCCCCGCGGCATGGGCCATTGTTACAGCAAGCCCACCTGGCCGCCCGGGTTCGGCGATAACGGTCCGGCCACAGGTCTTGCGGCCACCAAACCCCGCCCTGAGCAACGAGAACACCGCTGGTCGGACAGCCGGCGGCGAGACGGCCGTGGCCGCCGGACCGATTACTCGATCGGCTCCTGGCCGGGCAGCATCCCGCGTTCGACCCGTTTCTCGACGTCGGCCTTGATGTAGCGGATGTACAGCCAGACCGACCCGAAGACGACTCCCACCACCGCGATCGACCAGTGGAAGAGCCCCCCGATGATCAGGACGACCTGCAGGCCGAGATCGAGGTTGATCGCGTACGGCCGGCCCTGCATCCCGGCGGCCAGGATCATCGCGATGACGACGAGCGTGAGGTATCCGCCGGACAACCAGGTCAGCCCGTCGCCGAGGCGCCACACGATAGGGAACGCCAGGATCACGACGATGACCTCCAGGATCATCGTGCCGGCCATCACGCCGCGGAGCCCCTTCCACGGATCGTTCGTGGGTGGGGTGTACCGGGTCATGAGGGTTCCTTACCGAAGAGTGTTCGCGCGGCACCGGCGGTCACGACGGACCCGGTGATGACCACGCCCGCACCGGACACGCGTTCGCCGTCGGCTTCCTCGGCCAGTGCGATGGCCTCCTCGACGGCGTCGGGCAGGAAGGGTTTGACGACCACGCGGTCCTCGCCGAACACCTCCCGCGCGTACTCCGCGAGCGTCTCGGGCTCCAGGGCCCGTGGCGACCCGTTGTCGGTGACGACGACCGCGTCGAGCACCGGCTCGAGGGCTTCGAGGACTCCGCGGGCGTCCTTGTCACCCAGCACGCCGATGACGCCGACGAGTCGACGGAAGTCGAACTCCTCGGCCAGCGCCTGCGCCAGCGCCGCGGCTCCGTGGGGATTGTGCGCCGCGTCGGCGAACACCGTCGGGGCGCTGCGCAGTCGCTCGAGCCGTCCGGGGTTGGCGACGGACGCGAAACCCGTACGCACCGCGTCGATGTCGAGCTGACGATCGGCGCCCGCACCGAAGAACGCCTCCACCGCCGCGAGCGCCAGCGCCGCGTTGGCCGCCTGATGTGCACCGTGCAGCGGCACGAAGATCTCGTCGTAGACACCGCCGAGGCCCTGGATGGTGAGCATCTGCCCACCGACGGCGATGACCGAGTCGAGGACCGCGAACTCCGATCCCTGGCGGGCGACGATGGTGCCCGCATCGACGGCCGCGCGCAGCAGGACGTCCATCACCTCGGGGCTCTGTTCGGCGATCACCGTGACGGGATCGACGGTGCCGGCCGCATCGGGTTCGGCGGGCTTGATGATGCCGGCCTTCTCCCCCGCGATGGCGGTCAGGGTGTCGCCGAGATAGTCCGCGTGGTCCATCGCGATCGGTGTGATGACCGAGACCGTGCCGTCGATGACGTTGGTCGCGTCCCATCGACCGCCCATGCCCGTCTCGACGACGGCGACGTCCACCGGCGCCTCGGCGAAGACCGCATACGCCATCGCGGTCAGCACCTCGAACTTGCTCATCCGGGGTCCACCCGCCGCTGTCGACGAATCGTCGACCATGGTGATGTACGGCTCGAGTTCCCGATAGGTGTCGATGTAGGTGCGTGCCGGAATCGGCTTGCCGTCGACCGAGATCCGCTCGGTGACGCGCTGCAGGTGCGGACTCGTGATCCGGCCCGTGCGCCGGTGCAGCGCGGACAGCAACGCGTCGACCATCCTGGTGACCGACGTCTTGCCGTTCGTCCCGGCGATGTGGATCGCGGGGTATCCGTGCTGGGGGGATCCGAGCAGATCCATGAGCGTCGCGATGCGGGTCAGCGACGGCTCGATCTTGGTCTCGGGCCACCGGGTGTCGAGCTCGGCCTCGACCTCGGCGAGTTCGGCGAGATCGTCGGCGCTGTCAGTGACGCGCAGCCGCGCCGGCTCGGCGTCCGGATCGGGTTCGTCCTCCCCCAGGATCGCCGAGAGACCCAGGGGGTCGCCTGCCGCATCCATTCCCAGGACGGCTGGATCCTCTTCGGGGAAACCGGTGTCGTCGCTCACGCGCCGGCCAGACTCGCCAGCTTCGCGTTCAACCGTTCGACCTCTTCGGTCGCGATCCGCTGACGGTCCCGGATCTTGGCGACCACGTGGTCGGGCGCCTTGGACAGGAACTGTTCGTTGCCCAGTTTCGCCGAGGTCGTCGACAGTTCCTTCTCGGCCACCGCCAGGTCCTTGGCGAGCCGCTTGCGTTCGGCTTCGACGTCGACGGTGCCCGAGGTGTCGATCGCGACGACCACGGTGGCCACGCTCAGGCGGACCTCGATGGTCGCGGTCGCGCCGAAGTCGGGACCGGCCGGGTCCAGGCGCGCAAGGGAGGTCACGTACGGCAGCAAGTGTTCGAGCCCGGCTTCGCCGAGTCCGTCGAACTGCACGGCGACGCGCTGGCCCGGACGGAGGCCCTGATCGCTGCGGAAACGCCGCACCTCGGTGATCAGTCGCTGCAGATCGTCCACGCGGGCGGCCGAATCCGACGACCAATCGCGCCCGGAAGTGGTCGGCCAGGGGGCCACCACGAGCGATTCACCCCCGGTGAGCGCCTTCCACAGCACCTCGGTGACGAACGGCATCACCGGCGACAGCGCGCGCAGCAATGGTTCGAGTACCGCGCCCAGCACGAGCGACGTTGCTTCCGAACGATTCTCGTCGTTCTCGGCGAACTGCACCTTCGCGAGTTCGAGGTACCAGTCGCAGACCTCGTCCCACGCGAAGTGGTAGAGCGCCTCGCATGCCTTCGAGAACTCGTAGGACTCGAACCCGGCGTCGATCTCGGCGAGCACCTCGTCGAGCCGGCCGAGGATCCACCGGTCGGCGTCGGTCAGCGTCTCGGCGTCGGGAAGCTCCCCGACCTTCGCGCCGTTCATCAACGCGAACTTGGTGGCGTTGTAGAGCTTCGTCGCGAAGTTGCGCGAGGACTGGGCGTGGTCCTCACCGACCGAGATGTCCGAGCCTGGATTGGCCCCGCGGGCGAGCGTGAAGCGCAGGGCGTCGGCACCGAAGCGCTCCACCCAGTCGAGCGGGTCGATGCCGTTGCCCTTCGACTTCGACATCTTGCGGCCGTGCTCGTCGCGCACCAGGCCGTGCAGGAACAGGTTGTGGAACGGGATCTCGTTGCCCGGACCCAGATCCTTGCCCACGTAGGTGCCGAACATCATCATGCGGGCCACCCAGAAGAACAGGATGTCGTACCCCGTGACGAGAACCGAGGTGGGATAGAACTTCTCGAGATCCGCGGTCTGATCGGGCCAGCCCATCGTGGAGAACGGCCACAGCCCGGAGGAGAACCAGGTGTCGAGGACGTCGGTCTCCTGGACGTAGCCCTCGGGGGCCTGCTCGTCGGGTCCGACGCACACCACCTCGCCGTCGGGTCCGTACCAGATCGGGATGCGGTGACCCCACCACAGCTGACGCGAGATACACCAGTCGTGCATGTCGTCGACCCAGCTGAACCAGCGCGGCTCCATCGACTTCGGGTGGATCACCGTGGACCCGTCCCGCACCGCGTCGCCGGCCGCCGCGGCCAGCGTGGAGACCGCCACCCACCACTGCATCGACAGGCGCGGTTCGATCGGCTCGCCGGTGCGCTCCGAATGCCCGACGCTGTGCAGGTACGGACGCACCTCTTTCACGATCCGGCCCTGTTCGGCCAGCGCCTCGCGCACCTTGACGCGCGCCTCGAAGCGGTCCATGCCGTCGAATTCGGTTCCGGTGTCGGCGATCCGGGCCGATTCGTCCATGATCGTCGGCATCGGCAGGTTGTGCCGCTGACCGAGCGCGAAGTCGTTGGGGTCGTGTGCCGGCGTGATCTTGACTGCGCCACTACCGAATTCGGGGTCGACGTAATCATCGGCGACGATCGGGATCATCCGGTCGACAAAAGGGTGCGGCAGTGCGGTGCCGACCAGGTGGGCATACCGTTCGTCGTCGGGGTGCACCGCGATCGCGGTGTCGCCGAGCATCGTCTCGAGTCGGGTCGTCGCGACGACGATGTGAGGCTCGGTGTCGTCGAGTGACCCGTAACGGAAGCTGACGAGTTCGCCCTCGACGTCGGCGTAACTCACCTCGATGTCGCTGACGGCGGTCTTGAGGACCGGCGACCAGTTGACGAGGCGCTCGGCCTGATAGATCAGCCCGTCGTCGAACATCTTCTTGAAGACCGTGTGCACTGCGCGCGACAGACCCTCGTCCATCGTGAAGCGTTCGCGCGACCAGTCGACACTGTCGCCGAGCCGGCGCATCTGCTCGCCGATGTTGCCGCTGATCTCGGCCTTCTCGGCCCACACCCGGTCGATGAACGCCTCCCGGCCGAGGTCGTCGCGCGTCTTGCCCTCGGCGGCGAGCTTGCGCTCGACCATCGTCTGCATCGCGATCGCCGCGTGGTCCATGCCGGGGAGCCACAGCACCTCGTAGCCCTGCATCCGACGACGACGCGAGAGCGCGTCCATCAGGACGTGCTCGTAGGCGTGGCCCATGTGCAGCGAGCCGTTGACATTCGGCGGCGGGATCACGATGGAGAACGGCGGCTTGTCACTCGCCGCGTCCGCGGTGAAGTACCCGGCGTCCACCCAGCCCTGGTAGAGCGACGCCTCGTGCTCAGCGGGGTCCCAGGACTTCGGCAACCCGGTCTCGGGTACGGCAGTCCGGGGCGACGCTGTCTCGGGCAACGCGGATGTCTGGTCGGGTGATGTCACGGCCGCTATTCTATGTTTTCGCCGGGCCGGACCTCGCCCGGGACCCGTCCGCGCCCGAGCGCTTCGTGCTAACCCGCGGAGACCCGCAGTCTGTGCAGGTCCTCGGGCGCGTTGACGTTGACCAGCCAGTCCGGATCGGAGATCCCCACCCGATGGGTGTTGAGCGCCTCGATCGCGCCCAGCATGCGCCGTTCACCGCCGGCGACGACATCCGCGATCATCGCCGCGGCATCCGTGCGGTAGATCCCCGCCATCGGATGATCCCGCTGGGCGTCGTGGGCGATGACCGCCTGCGTCGAGTCGGTCAGCCCCAGCCGCAGCTCGTCGACCAGCTCCGGCGCGATCAGCGGCATGTCCGTGGCACAGACGAACGCGAACTCGGCACCCGCGGCAGCCGCCGCGGACAGGCCTGCGACGAGCCCGCCGAGCGGACCCGTCCCCTCCTGCTCGTCGGTCACCCAGTGCACCTTCGACGAATCGATCCCCGGCGCCGCCCGGTCGCGGATGTCGTCGACGCCGCGGAATGCCGCAGACGTCTCGCCCGCGACGACCAGGACCGGATCGCAGCGCTGGGACACCACCCGCACCACTCGCGCGAGCATGGGTTCACCGTCCCAGTCGAGCGCGGCCTTGTCGCTGCCCATCCGTCGCGAACGTCCGCCCGCCAGCACCAGGCCGGCGAGCACCGAGGTATCCGATCCGTGTTGAGTCACATCGCTCAGTGTGCTCGATGCGGCACCGCCGCGGGGCGAGATGGACAAGAGAAAGCCCCGCCCGGAGCGCCGGGCGGGGCTTCTCGTCGTCAGATGATCGTGATCGTCAGGCGCTCTTGTCGCGACGCTCGTCGCTGGAAGCCTTGCGGGGCACGATCGTCGGGAGGACGTTGTCGCGGACGGTCTCCCCGGTCACGACGACCTTCTCGACGTCGTCGCGGCTCGGGATGTCGTACATCACCGGCAGCAGGACCTCTTCCATGATGGCCCGCAGGCCGCGGGCACCGGTCCCGCGGTGGATGGCCTGATCGGCGACCGCCTCGAGGGCGTCCTTGGTGAACTCCAGCTCGACATTGTCCATGTCGAACAGCCGGGTGTACTGCTTCACCAGCGCGTTCTTCGGCTCCGACAGGATGCTCACCAGCGAGTCCTTGTCCAGGTTCGTCACCGACGCGACGACCGGCAGACGGCCGATGAACTCCGGGATCAGCCCGAACTTGATCAGGTCCTCCGGCATGACGTCGGCGAACTGATCCGAGGTGTCCACCTCGTCCTTGCTCGCCACTTCGTTGCCGAAGCCGAGACCGCGCTTGCCGATCCGCTCGGACACGATCTTCTCCAGACCGGCGAACGCGCCGGCCACGATGAACAGCACGTTCGTCGTGTCGATCTGGATGAACTCCTGATGCGGATGCTTGCGTCCACCCTGCGGCGGCACCGACGCCTGCGTGCCCTCCAGGATCTTCAGCAGCGCCTGCTGGACTCCCTCACCGGACACATCGCGCGTGATCGACGGGTTCTCGCTCTTGCGGGCGATCTTGTCGACCTCGTCGATGTAGATGATGCCGGTCTCGGCACGCTTGACGTCGTAGTCGGCGGCCTGGATCAGCTTGAGCAGGATGTTCTCGACGTCCTCGCCGACATATCCGGCCTCGGTCAGCGCGGTTGCGTCGGCGATCGCGAACGGCACGTTGAGCATCTTCGCGAGGGTCTGCGCCAGGTACGTCTTGCCGCATCCGGTGGGGCCGAGCATCAGGATGTTCGACTTCATCAGCTCGACGGTCTCACCCGTCCGGGCGTCCTTCTTCTCGCCCGCCTGGATGCGCTTGTAGTGGTTGTAGACCGCCACCGCGAGCGTCCGCTTCGCCGTGTCCTGGCCGATGACGTACTTCTCGAGGAAGTCACGGATCTCGGTCGGCTTCGGCAGCTCGTCGAGCTTGACGTCGCCGTTCTCGGCCAGTTCCTCTTCGATGATCTCGTTGCACAGGTCGATGCACTCATCGCAGATGTACACGCCGGGGCCGGCGATGAGCTTCTTCACCTGCTTCTGGCTCTTGCCGCAAAAAGAGCACTTGAGCAGGTCGCCGCCGTCTCCGATTCGTGCCATCTCGCGCTGTACCTACTTCCTCGTTGCCGGACTGTCGTGTCTGGTCCGTCGCGTCGCACGCAGCCGGGCATGGGTCATTTGATCGACACTCGAATGCCCAGTAACCCGACGGTACCCGCGTGTCGCTCGAACTTCGACCGATAAGGCCAAATGTCGCGGCAGAAAATCACCGGGACTTCTGCACTGCCACAACTACTTCTTGGCCAGGACTACTTCTTCATCGACTTCTTGCGGTACTCGAAGACCTCGTCGACGATGCCGTACTCCTTGGCCGCGGCCGCGGTCAGGATGTTGTCGCGGTCGGTGTCCTTGCGGATCTTCTCCTTGTCCTGACCGGTGTGGCTGGCCAGGATCTCGTCGAGGCGGTCGCGGATGCGCTCGATCTCGGCGGCCTGGATCTCGAGGTCGGAGACCTGACCCTGGTAGGCGCCACCGGTGCGCGGCTGGTGGATCAGGACCGTAGCGTTCGGCAACGCCGCACGCTTGCCCGGGGTTCCGCCGGCGAGGAGGATCGCCGCCGCCGAGGCCGCCTCACCGAGGCAGACGGTCACGATGTCGCAGTGCACGTACTGCATCGTGTCGTAGATGGCGAGCATGTCGGGCACGCTGCCACCGGGCGAGTTGATGTACATGGTGATGTCGCGGTCGGGGTCCTGCGATTCGAGGACGAGCAGCTGCGCCATGACGTCGTTGGACACGACCTGGTCGATCGGCGTGCCGACGAACACGATCCGCTCTTCGAACAGCTTCGCGTACGGGTCGTACTGTCGCTGGCCGTTCGGGGTGTGCTCGATGAACGACGGCAGGATGTACCGCGCTTCGATGTTCTTCAGCGCGAGGGCCGACGCGGGGATGCCGGCGGCGACCTCGGCGGGCATGCCGTCGAAGGAAAGGGAGTTGGTCATCTGTTGCTCCATTGGGTAGAGGTGGCTCGGCGGTGGGTACGGGAGCGGTCGTCGGACCGGGGTCTCACCGACCCGGGCGCGCGATCACCTTGTCGACGAAGCCGTACTCCTTGGCCTCTTCCGCGGTGAACCACTTGTCGCGGTCGGCGTCGGCCTCGATCTTCTCGAGCGGCTGACCGCTGAACTCGGCGTTGAGCCGGTTCATCTCCTTCTTGGTGAGCGCGAATTGCTCTGCCTGGATGGCGATGTCGGCCGCGGTACCACCGATGCCGGCGGACGGCTGATGCATCATGATGCGCGCGTGCGGCAGTGCATGTCGCTTGCCCTTGGCGCCGGCGGCGAGGAGGAACTGCCCCATCGACGCCGCCATACCCATCGCGTACGTCGCGACGTCGCATTCCGCGAGCTGCATGGTGTCGAAGATCGCCATTCCGGCGGTCACCGACCCACCGGGCGAATTGATGTAGAGGTGGATGTCCTTCTGCGGGTCCTCGGCCGAGAGCAGCAGGATCTGCGCGCACAGCCGGTTCGCGATGTCGTCGTCGACCTGGGTGCCCAGGAAGATGATGCGCTCGCGCAGCAGACGCTCGAACACCGAATCGGTCAGGTTCAACCCAGCCACACCCGAACTCATCGTGGGTGTGTGGATGGTCGGCTCACTCACGGGTTCCTACCTTTGCCTTGTTGTCATGACCTGCGCGTCACCCGCGGGTGACGCGCACGCACATCGAATGCTTCTCTGATGACGTCCTCACCGACACTAACCAATCGACACCCGCGGACACTCCCGAGGACACGCCTCTTCGCTGAGAGCAGAACGGCCTTCGGCACCGTGAACGGCCCGTGCGTGATGGTGGACCGACGGCGATCGCCGGCCCTCGTACTTCGAGGACCGGCGATCGCGGAGGAAACGTGCGGGCTGTGCTGGACCGCGGGAGCCCGATCAGTTGTCGGAGTCGGACTCGTCCGCAGCGGACTCGTCGGCGTCGTCATTGCCGCCGAAGTACTCGGCGGTGTCGACGGTGGCGCCCTTGGTGTCGGTGACGGTCACGTCGCCGACGATGCTCGCCAGCGACTTGCCGCGCCGGACGTCGGCGTAGACCGCACCGACCTGGTTGGCCTGCGTCAGCTGCTGGATGAACTCCTGCGGCTGCATGCCGTAGCGCTGGGCGGTGAAGATGATCTGCTGGGTCAGCTCGTCCTGGCTGACCTCGGTGTCCTGCTGATCGGCGATCGCGTCGAGCAGCAGCTGCTGCTTGACCGACTTCTCCGCCTCAGCACGGGACTCGGCATCCCACTCCTCGCGGGTCTTACCCTGCGCCTCGAGGAATTTGGCGACCTGCTCGTCGTCGTGTCCGAGCGCGTGGATGACCTGGTGCTGCTGACCCTCGACCTCTTCGTCGACGACCTTCTCCGGCAGCGGGATCTCGACGGTCTCGAGGAGCTTGTCGAGCACCGCGTCGCGGATCTTGTTGGCCTGCTCCAGCTTCGCGGACTGCTCGACCCGCTCGGCGAGGCTGGCGCGCAGCTCCTCGACGGTGTCGAACTCGCTGGCCATCTGGGCGAACTCATCGTCGACCTCGGGCAGCTCGCGCTCCTTGACCGACTGCACGGTCACCTTCACGAGGGCCTCCTCGCCCGCGTGATCGCCGGCGACGAGCTTGGTCGTGAACTCTTTGTCCTCGCCGGCCTTCAGGCCGATGAGCGCCTCGTCGAGTCCGTCGATGAGCTGGCCGGAGCCGACCTCATGGGACAGCCCCTCCGTGGTGGCCTCCTCGACGGCCTCGCCGTCGACGGTCGCGGCCAGGTCGATCGACACGAAGTCGCCGTTCTCCACGCCGCGCTCGACGCCCTTGAGGGTGCCGAAGCGGGCGCGCAGGCCTTCGAGCTGCTCGTCGACCGCCGCCTCGTCGACCTCGATCGCGTCGACCTCGACCGACAGGGTCGAGTAGTCGGGCAGGGTGATCTCGGGACGGACGTCGACCTCGGCCGTGAAGGTGACCGACTCGCCGTACTTCAGCTCGGACAGGTCGATCTCGGGCTGGCCGATGGCCTTGGTCTCGGTCTCGGCGACGGCCTCGGAGTACTTGGCCGGGATGGCGTCGTTCACGACCTGCGCGAGAATCGAATCGCGGCCGACACGGGCCTCGATCAGCTTCGCGGGCGCCTTGCCCGGACGGAATCCGGGGATCCGGATCTGCTGGGCCAACGACCGGTAGGCCCGGTCGAAGTCTGCCGACAGCTCCTCGAACGGGACCTCGACGTTGAGCTTGACCCGGGTCGGGGTGAGTTGCTCGACAGTGCTCTTCACGCCTGAATACTCCTTATATCTACGGTGGTGGAAGTTCGGTCGTTCGCGGGCCGTGCACCGGGTGACCGGTCGGGCCACATCGATCAAGTCGGGATGACAGGATTTGAACCTGCGACCCTCCGCTCCCAAAGCGGATGCGCTACCAAGCTGCGCCACATCCCGGGGTCCGAACACGCGAGGGAACCCCGGAGGGCGACCGCGCATCAGGGCCAACAAGAGATAGTACGTGCCACCGCGGCCGGGCCCGCGCACGGGTGCCGCGGCGACGCCGGAACCGATGGTCGTCCGTCGGATGCCACCTCGTCGCATCCACCCCGATTTCGGTTCCGGCGCCGCTGCCGGTACAGTCACTCATCGCACGCGACGCCGGGATCTCGACGGTCACCGCGAGCAACGCGGGTGTAGCTCAATGGTAGAGCCCTAGTCTTCCAAACTAGCTACGCGGGTTCGATTCCCGTCACCCGCTCCACCGGCTCGGAGACACTGTCTCCGAGCCTTTTTCGTCGGTCCGGGCTACTCCGTGCGCCTAGTTGGGCGGCTCCGGCGGCTTGTTCCACGGCAACGGCAGGGGCGCGTACTCGTAGACGATCTCGGGAGTCGCCTCCTCCTCCGGGTGCCCGGGTGCCGACGAATCGCCGGGGCCGGTCGAGACGATCGGTGGTGGGCAGGGCGCGAACTGGCCTGGCGTTTCCCTCACGTTCCTCCGCTGTCTGCGAACCACATGCGATTCGGGTCGGCGATGTCACAGATCCCCGCCCAAGTCACCCAACCGGACCACATCCCGCCGGTCCGGACTCGTCCTGTGATCCACGCCACACCTGGCGTACCGTTGACCCATGTCCTCCAGCCACACGAAAACCCAACGCCGGTGCGGATCCTGCGGCGCACCCCTGTACGTCCGCCGAGACGTGACCGAGTCCGAGGCCGGCATCGGTCGCGTCGACGTGATGCTCGTCTGTCGGGACGAGGCGTGTTCGCAACCTGCGCAACACCTTCGCACCGAACATCCACAACCCGCCTGAGCGGGAACACGGCGCCCCGAACGAGCAGTCCCCAGTGGGACAAACGATCCTGTTGCATACGAGGGTCCAGCGGCCACAATGAGTCCACGCCGGAACCCGCTGCGTATGCGCGACCTCGAATGTGACGACCGTCACACGCGGTGTCGACAACGACGCTACCTCGGGTTTTGCCACGTCGTACTGAGGGTTCGCGATGGCGGCGTCATTCGGCGTGACCCGCTCCTTGGACCCAAGGCAACGGTTGTGTAACGATGGTTCCGCGCTCAGGCCGATGCGCGAACGAACCATCGAACCGAAGGTACGACCTGTGTTGAACTCTCACCTGCCGACCCCGCGCGCCTCGCGCCGCCGTTCGGCTCGACGACTCGCGGCTGTCGTCTTCGGCGTCCTGGCCATGACCCTCGCACTTCCCGGCGTCGCCAACGCCGTCCCGGTCACCGTGATCCCCGGCCTGCCGCCGGTCGAGATCCCCGCGGTCCCCGGTCTGCCGACCCCGCCGGCGCCGACCACCCCCGAAGCTCCGCAGCCGCCGCCGTCGACGACCGAGGAGAAGCCGGCCGGGCCGGTCATCCCGAACGTCAAGACCGAGACCGGTTACATCGCCCTGGCCGACGACAACACCCACACCATCACCTGGTGGCACAACGGCAAGGTCGTCCGGACGATGCCGATCTCGATGGGTTCGGACAAGAACCCCACCTCGAACGGCGTGTACTACACCAAGGAGAAGTACCGCGACATGTACATGGACTCGTCCACGTACGGCGTCCCGGTCGACTCCGCCGAGGGCTACCGCACCTACGTCGAGTACGCGACCCGGATGTCGTGGGACGGCATCTTCATCCACGGCGCCCCCTGGTCGGTCAATCAGCAGGGTCGCAGCAACGTGAGCCACGGCTGCATCAACGTCACCAACGATCACGCCAAGTGGGTCTACGACAACGTTCCCCGCAACACCCCGATCGTGGTGCGCAACACCATCGGTGGGAAGTATCAGAACACCTAGTCTCGAGCAGACTACGA
>NZ_JAMBDT010000120.1:0-14146 GCF_025143765.1 Gordonia sp. p3-SID1431 | reverse complement strand
CGGGGGATCGAGGCATCCGAAGGTGACGGTTACGCATTCCGCCGGCGACATCCCGGGACGCTCGGCCGCAACCCGAGTTGCAAGGGGCGCCGACCGTCGACTCGATCGTGCACATCAACGCCCCGCGCGCATCCGTTCTGTGCGCCGCCTCAGCGGACGAGTCGTGTTTCACGTGAAACAACAACCGTGTAAGTAGCCCACAGCGCGCAACGCCGACGAAACGCCACCCGCTATCGCGGCACACAACCAAGCACTACCCGGAGACGAAGCAGGCCCCGACCGAGACGGTCGGGGCCTGTTCACCTCCGTGGGGGAGGGGAGTACTTGCTACGAGGGGAGGACCACCACGCGACGTTTCGGCTCTGCACCCTCGCTCTCGCTGACGACGCCGTCGACGACCGCGACCGCGTCGTGCACGATCTTCCGCTCGAACGGAGTCATCGGATCCAGCGCTTCGCGCTCGCCGGACGACAGGACTCGCTCGGCGACCTCACGACCGAGGCGAGCCAGTCGATCGCGGCGATCAGCCCGCCAACGGGCGATGTCGAGCATCAGGCGGCTGCGTTCACCTGTCGCCTGCTGGACCGCAAGGCGGGTCAGCTCCTGGAGCGCGTCGAGGACCTCACCCTTGCGCCCGACGAGCTTCGTCAGGTCGTCGCCGCCATCGATGCTGACGACTGCTCGGTCGCCATCCACATCCAGGTCGATGTCACCATCGAAGTCGAGGACGTCGAGCAGCTGCTCGAGGTAGTCGCCGGCGATCTCGCCTTCTTCGACCAGACGGTCTTCGTCGTCTTCGTCCTCATCCGAGTCGTCGTCATCGGAGTCGTCGTCATCGGAGTCGTCGTCGACGTCGGTCTCGTCCGCGGCGTCATCATCGGCGTCGCTATGCACCGCTTCCGTGACGGCGTTCTCCGCCACCGCACCGTCGTCGCCGGCGGCCGACGAAGACGTATCGGCCTGGTCCTCGGTCTGGGATCCCGCCGTGGTCTCGGCGTCCGTACCGGCTTGAGTTGCAGTCTCTGCTGTCATCTCATTCACCTAACTTCTGTGCTTCATCGAACAAGTCTGGGGCGGTCATCGTTTGCCACCGCGTTTGTTTCCGCGTTTGGCCGTCGAACGGCTTCCGCGGTTGTGGTTCTGCTTCTTGCCCGGTGCGGCGCCGGCGCCGGGGCGTGTGGGCTTCTGACCCGGCTTGGGTTTGGCTCCCGCCCCGGTGTCCGCTGCGGCGGTCGTCGACTCGTCGGGCGATGCATCTGCGTCGACACCGTCGGTCCCGGCCTTGTCCGACGATCCGTCCTTCGAGAGGGAGACGTTCGTCGAGTCGGCGCCGTTGGTGTTCGTCGCCGCGGGCTTCTTCTTCCGGTCGGGTCGCGCGCCCGGCTTCGGCGCATTGGCCTTCAGCTTCTCCTGCTTGAGGAGCTTGGCCTCTTCCTCTTCCTTGGCGATGTGCCCGAAGACGATGTGCTGCTGACCGTAGGTCCAGATGTTGTTGCTCATCCAGTACAGGAGGATGGCGACCGGGAAGAACGGACCGGTCACGAGGATGCCGATCGGGAAGACGTACAGCGCGAGGTTGTTCATCATCCGGGTCTGCGGATTCTCCAGCGCCGCTTCGGGCTGACGGGCAACCGACGCACGCGAGTTCAGGTGCGTCGCGATGGAGGCGACGATCATCATGGGGATGACGACGAACGCGATCTGCGGGCGCGTGAAGTCGATGGGGGAGCCGGGCTCGACGAAGGCCTGGAACTCGGTCGCCGGCTCGACGAGGTAGGACGACAGCGGGACACCGAAGAGGCGGGCGTCGAGGAAGTTCTGCACCTGTTCGGCGCTGAACACGTAGTTGCCCTGGGACCGGGTCTCTGCCGCACTCATGCCGAGCTGACCCATGCCGGTGCCCATACGGTTGAACGAGCGCAGCACGTGGAACAGACCGATGAAGACCGGGATCTGGAGCAGCATCGGCAGGCAGCCGAGCATCGGGTTGAACCCGTGCTCCTTCTGCAGCTTCTGCATCTCCTCGGTCATCTTGACCCGATCCTTGGCGTACTTCTTACGGATCGCCTGGAGCTGCGGGTTGATCTCCTGCATCTTCTTCGTGGTGCGGATCTGCTTCACGAAGGGCTTGTAGAGAATCGCACGCAGGGTGAACACGAGGAACACCACCGACAGGGCCCAGGCGATGCCGTCGCCACCGGGGGAGTTCGGTGTGACATGGCTGAAGAGCCAATGCCAGACCCACATGATCCCGGAGACCGGGTAATAGATGAAGTCGAGCACGGGTCAGTTACCCCTCACTTGTTGTACTCACAGAGCACGCGTCTCGCCGGACGCGTGCTGATGGTTTCGAGGTCGGTGTGTGCCGGTCGCCGAGCGCCACAGGTCGCGGCACAGTTCGCCGAAGCCGCGTTCGGGAACCGGGTCGTAACCGGGTTTGTGCCAGGGCCCGCACTTCGCGAGCCGGATGACCGACAGCACCGAGCCGTAGAGGAAGCCGTGCCGGTCCAGTGCCTCGACCGCATATCCCGAGCAGGTGGGTTCGAACCGGCAGGACGGCAGACGCATCGGCGACACCCAGGTGCGGTACAGCTCGATGAGGAAGATGACGGTGCGGCGGGGGAGGAGGCGGAGTCCGCGCCACAGGCGCGCGCCGGTTCCGCTCGAGGCCGCGTGCGGAGTCGTCGAATCCGCCTCGGTCTCAAGTGACGGCGTGGTGTCGGTGTTGCCCATCACCGCGGTCCCGCTCCGTCGGCCGACGCCGCGACGGCCTCGGACAGGGCGAGGACACGACGACTGGTGAACGCGTCGCGGAGCTGGTCGGCGAGCTCGTCGCTGGATCGCTCGGCCGCGCTTCGGCGGGCACGGACGACCACATAGGTCTCGTCGGGAAGCAGATGCGATGCGCCGGCGAATGCCGCGCGCAGTCGGCGGGCGACGAGATGGCGCGTCACCGCATTGCCGACGGATTTGCTGACCACGAGACCGAACCAGGGACCACCGGACATCGCCACGTCCCGTCGAAGGCTGCGGGGGTCGGGCCATTCACGACCGACCATCGCGAGATGGACGACGAAGTCACGACTGTTCACCCGCGCACCGGACTTGAGGGTGCGAGAGAAGTCGGATCCCCGTGAGATCCGATGAAGGGGCGCAGTCATCGAACAGCTGACCGGGCCCCGTACGGGACCCGGTGAGAGCCGACGATCAGGCGGTGAGCTTCGCGCGGCCCTTGGAACGACGGCCGCTGACGATCGCACGTCCGGCGCGGGTCCGCATGCGCAGACGGAATCCGTGCACGCGCGCGCGACGACGATTGTTCGGCTGGAAAGTACGCTTGCCCTTGGCCACGGTGACTCCTTGTGCTCCCTGTGGGCACGCCGGTTACCCGGGCATGACCCACATGTTGTCGTTGGTCTGTTGATCCAGGACGGTGCCGAACTGGTGTCGGTGATGACTCGGCGAACACGGAAGTTCGCCGCGCAAATCCGCAACCTGGATGACCAGTCGAGACTACTGACACCGGGCGTCCAAATCAAACGGCGACGTCCGTTCTCGGTGACCGTTCGCGACCAGTGTGTTCTGGGCCACGAACGCAAGATTGTCAGCAGAATCGAGTCAAACGTCCCGATCGCTTTGTGGCCCTCCCCGACCTCTGTTACGTTCACTCACAGCGTCGGCCACCCCTCCCGTCGAGGTAGATCCTCGAGGACCTGGCTCCGACCGAAGTCCCCAGTTCGTCACCTTTGTACACAGGTGTGGATAACCCTGTGGAGAGACGGGGACTCCGGCGCAGATGCCACCGCGCTCGTGAACGCTGGTAGTTTTCCGGACCAGGAGGCCAGCCCCGTGACTTCAGACCGAGACACTTTCGGCGAAGTGTGGCAACAGGTCGTCGCCGAACTCAACGACGACGAAGCCGCACGCGACCACGAACCACTGACACGCCAGCAGAAGGCGTGGCTGTCACTGGTTCGACCCCTGACCCTCACCGAAGGCTTCGCCCTGCTGACCGTGCCGACGGCGCTGGTCCAGGAACAGATCGAACGCAATCTCCGCGAGACCATCCGCTCGGTTCTCAGCCGTCACCTCGACGAACCCGTCGATCTCGGCGTCCGTATCGCCACCCCGCGCAACGACGAGCCGGTGGCGGAAACATCGGTTCCCGACGTACGGCCCATCGCCGGAGCGGCCGCAGCAGTCGACTACACGGCCGCCCCCGTGGGCGCGGGCCGCGCGCCGTCCCACATGCCGGAGTCGACGCGCCCGTCCGGCGACTGGGCGTCGTACTTCGCCGAGCGGCCCACCTCGACGCCGCCGGCCACCGGCGCAAACCTCAACCCCAAGTACACCTTTGACACCTTCGTCATCGGCGCGTCGAACCGGTTCGCGCACGCATCGGCGGTGGCGGTCTCGGAAGCCCCCGCCCGGGCCTACAACCCACTGTTCATCTGGGGAGAGTCCGGACTCGGCAAGACGCACCTGCTGCACGCCGCGGGCCATTACGCGCAGCGCCTCTTCCCGGGCATGCGGGTCAAGTACGTGTCCACCGAGGAATTCACCAACGACTTCATCAACTCGCTCCGCGACGACCGGCGGGTGGCGTTCAAGCGCCGGTATCGCGACGTCGATGTGCTGCTGGTCGATGACATCCAGTTCCTCGTGGGCAAAGAAGGTATCCAGGAAGAGTTCTTCCACACCTTCAACACCCTGCACAACGCGAGCAAGCAGATCGTCATCTCCTCTGATCGACCGCCGAAACAGCTTGCGACACTGGAAGATCGGCTTCGTACACGGTTCGAGTGGGGCTTGATCACCGATGTCCAGCCGCCCGATCTGGAGACCCGGATCGCGATTCTGCGCAAGAAGGCGCAGATGGACAACATCGCGGTTCCCGACGATGTACTCGAACTCATCGCGTCGAAGATCGAGCGCAACATCCGCGAACTCGAGGGTGCACTCATCCGCGTGACGGCGTTCGCGTCGCTCAACGACGCTGCTCTCGACAAGTCCCTGGCCGACGTCGTCCTGCAGGCCCTGCTGCCCAACTCGGGGACCCTGGAGGTCAGCGCGGCGAGCATCCTCGCGATCACCGCCGAGTACTTCGACATCTCTGTCGAGGAACTACGAGGTCCCGGTAAGACACGGTCGATCGCCCAGGCCCGCCAGATCTCCATGTACCTGTGTCGTGAGCTCACCGACCTCTCGCTGCCGAAGATCGGCGAGACCTTCGACCGCGATCACACGACGGTCATGTACGCCGAGCGGAAGATCCGCAAGGAGATGGCCGAGCGCCGCCGGGTGTACGACCACGTCCAGGAACTCACCGCCCGCATCAAGCAGCGCGCCGTGGGCTGACACGCGCACACCTATAGCTCTCCGCACCCCCGAGGCCACGACGGCCCGGGGGTGCGGTCGTCCGGGGGTGTTCCGCCGCCCGCAGTGGCATCCGATGGCGACTGCGATGGCCCCTCCGAATGCCAAGTCTGGTCCTCGGGTCGAGAGTCTTCGACACCGTGGACCGCCTTCCCGCAGTCGGATTCGGCCGACATCGACCCTGCTCACGATCGATCACCAGCTGTGCACAATCCTTGGGATAAGCGGGGTCGGCATGTGCATCGCCGGTGGACGCCGCGCGAACAACATGAGAACTCCACATCCCCGGACGGATCCGCTCGACGTTGCTCCACCGGTCATGCACACGTCCACACCCGCCCGGACTGGCCCGATGTCATGGTTGTCCACAGATTGCACAACTCCTATTACTGAGATGGATCCCTCTAGAAAGAGATTCTTTTGTAAGAAGGTCTGTGCACAGACCGTCGCCGATCGGGTCGCCCGCAGCCGGCTCCGACGACGGTGTGACTTGGCCCCAACCACTCCGGCTCGGGCGGCGGCGTTCTACAGTGGGATTCCCGGATGCGGGATCCCACTCCAGGCCGGCCGACCCACTGCGGCGCCGACCCGGCGATCCAGGCGGGAACGAGAACGAGAGAAGGGCAACCTCCCAGCATGAAGTTTCGTGTCGCGCGTGACGAGTTCGCTGATTCCGTCGCCTGGGTGGCCCGCAGTCTCCCGTCTCGTCCGCCCGTCCCGGTTCTCGGCTGTGTGGTGCTCAACGTCGGCGAAACGGGCCTGACCGTCTCGGGTTTCGACTACGAGGTCTCGGCCCAGGAAAATCTGGGCGCGGAGGTCGCCGAGCCCGGACAGGTCCTGGTCTCCGGTCGGCTCCTCGCCGACATCACCAAGGCCCTGCCGAACAAACCGGTCGATGTGACCCTCGACGGTGCACGCGTCGCGATCACCTGTGGCAGCGCGAAGTTCTCGCTCCCGACGATGCCGGTCGAGGACTACCCGCAGTTGCCCGACGTGCCCTCCGTCACCGGAACGATCCCGTCGCAGCTCTTCGCCGAGGCGATCTCGCAGGTGGCCGTGGCGGCCGGCAAGGACGACACCCTGCCCATGCTCACCGGTGTCCGCGTCGAGATCGAGGGCAACTCCGTCGTCCTCGCCGCGACCGACCGTTTCCGCCTCGCGGTGCGTGAATTGCAGTGGGAGCCTTCCGATCCCGACACCAAGGGGGCCGTCCTGGTGCCCGCGAAGACGCTCTCGGAGAGCGCCAAGACCGCGGGTGCCGAGGGCACCGGCGTCGTCTCGCTGGCGTTCGGCGGTGGCGCGGCCATCGGATCCGACGGCATCCTCGGCATCCTGGGAGAGACCAAGAAGACCACCACCCGCCTGCTCGACGCGGAGTTCCCGAAGTTCCGTCAGCTGCTCCCGGCCAGCCACACCGCCGTCGCCACCATCGACAGTGGCCCGCTGATCGAGGCGATCCGGCGTGTGGCCCTGGTCGCCGAGCGCGGCGCGCAGGTCCGGATGGAGTTCTCCGAGGGATCCGTGCTGCTCACCGCGGGCGGCGACGAGGCCGGCAAGGCCGAGGAAGAGCTGCCCGTGTCGTTCCAGGGTGAGCCCCTCACGATCGCGTTCAATCCCGGGTACCTGCAGGACGGGTTGTCGGCGATCAACGCCGACGCGGTGGACTTCGGATTCACCACCCCCAGTCGGCCTGCCGTCCTCCGCCCGGCCAGCGGAGAGGATCCGGTCGCGGACGAGTCCGGCGCCTTCGTCGCTCCCGAGAGCGCGTTCAGCTACCTGTTGATGCCCGTCCGCCTCCCGGGCTGACGGCCGCCACGGCCTCACCGTCCTCAGGATCGACGCCGACTCGTGTTCGTCCGTGAGCTGCATCTGCGCGATTTCCGATCGTGGCGGGCCGTCGACCTCGATCTGGCACCCGGGCCGACGGTCTTCACCGGCCGCAACGGCTTCGGCAAGACCAATCTGCTCGAGGCGCTGTTCTATCTCTCGACGCTGCGCTCACACCGGGTGAGTTCCGATGCACCGCTCGTACACGCGGGATCGGCGTCGGCGTCGGTGACCGCGACGGTCGAGAACGACGGCCGTGAGCTGACCGCCGAGCTGCGGATCAATGCCGAGGGCGCCAACAAGGCGACCATCAACCGCAGCCCGGCGCGGCGGCCCCGCGACCTGCTCGGCATCCTCCGTACGGTGCTGTTCGCGCCGGAGGACCTGTCCCTGGTGCGTGGTGACCCGAGCGACCGACGACGCTTCGTCGACGAGCTCGTCGCGCAGCGGGGTCCCCGATTCGCCGCCGCCCGCGCAGACTACGACCGGGTCCTGCGTCAGCGGTCGGCCTTGCTCAAGACTGCCGCCGCGGCGCTGAGACGTGGTGGGCAACAGGCAGATTCGGTGGTCAGCACGCTCGATGTCTGGGACGGTCAGCTCGCGGATCTCGGCGGTCAGGTGATCGCCGCGCGGTTGTCGGTGCTCGCCGAGCTCGAGCCGCACTTCACCGGCTCGTATGCGTCGATCGCGCCGCATTCACGGCCGGCCGTGCTCCGGTATCGTCCCGCCGGCGGTGTGGAGATCGAGGAACACACACCCGAGGCGATCGCCGACGTGCTGGCACTACGCCTGACGGAGTTGCGCGACAAGGAGATCGAGCGGGGCTTGTGTCTCGTCGGTCCGCATCGCGACGACATCGACATCGTCCTCGGCAGCGATATCGCGAAAGGCTTTGCCTCACACGGGGAATCCTGGTCGTTGGCACTGGCTCTGCGCCTCGGCTCCGTCGAGCTCACCCGCGCCGAAGGTGTCGAGCCGGTGATCATGCTCGATGACGTGTTCGCCGAACTCGACGCCAAGCGGCGCGCGCAACTCGTCGATTTCACCGCCGACGCCGAGCAACTCCTCATCACCGCCGCCGTCGCCGAGGACATCCCCGGGCGGATCGGTGGCCGGCGGATCGGCGTCGATGTGGTCGACGACGATGCGGGCCGGCGGTCGCACATCGTCGACTCTGCGCTCGACGATGTGACGGCAGCGGGGGAGGAAGCCCATGAGTGACGATCGCCCGTCCGGGTCCCCGGATCCTGCCGACCCCGCACCACGGCCGACACCGCCCGGCGAACTCGGCGGGTACGAGCGTGCCCGCAAGGCGCTCGAGGAGGCCCGGGCCCAGGCCCGCGCCGCGGGTAAGTCGGTCGGCAGGGGCCGGGCGTCACCCGTCCGTCGGGTCCCGCGCGGATCCCAGGGGCGTCGACGCTGGTCCGGCTCCGGTCCGGATCCGCGGGATCCGCAGCCCTTCGGCCGGCTCGTCGGAGGTCTGGCGAAGGATCGCGGGTGGCAGGAGAAGATCGGCGAAGGCACCCTGTTCGGGATGTGGGAACAGATCGTGGGTTCGGACATAGCCGCTCATGCGAAGCCGGTTGCGTTGCGCGACAACGTCCTCCACGTGCAGGCCGAGTCGACGGCATGGGCGACGCAACTTCGCTACATCCAGGCCCAGATCCTCGCCAAGATCGCGGCCGCCATCGGCAACGGCCAGGTCACCTCGTTGCGGATCAGCGGTCCGAAGGGCCCGTCGTGGCGTAAGGGTGAACGGCATGTGCGCGGGCGCGGCCCACGCGACACCTACGGCTGACGCGCCGCTAGCAGACTCGACCGCACTTTACTAGTTGCAGAGCCTCGTGGGCCGTTTTCCATCCCCAAGCCACGATCGAACCGGGATCGAGGCAAAAAAATCGTTCTGAGGGCCTGTTAGCGGCCCCGGATGCGCGTTCCAGGGCGAGTCAGGCAGTACACTGTGGAGAGTTGTCCCGACAGGGGTGCACAACAGCAGACAGACAGCGCCTCCAGGCTACCCGGATGTACCCACCGGGTATCCCTGTGCGCGCAACCGCCGTGTGCCCCGTCGAGAAGGATCGACGACGGATCCGGAGACCACCTGATCCGTCGGTGAGCAGAACAGGAGCGGACGCACCTCGTGGCCGACACCAACGACACCGGACCGAAGAAGAACAAGAAGAAGCCGTCAGAGTATGGCGCCGATTCGATCAACATCCTCGAAGGTCTGGAAGCCGTCCGCAAACGGCCCGGCATGTACATCGGATCCACCGGTGAGCGAGGGCTGCACCACCTGATCTGGGAAGTCGTCGACAACTCGGTCGACGAGGCGATGGCCGGCTTCGCCTCGCGCGTCGACGTGACCCTCCTGGCCGACGGCGGCGTCCAGGTCGTCGACGACGGCCGCGGCATCCCGACCGGCATGCACCGCACGGGCGTGCCGACGGTCGAGGTCGTCATGACCCAGCTGCACGCCGGCGGCAAGTTCGACTCCGACGCCTACGCGGTGTCCGGTGGTCTGCACGGCGTCGGCATCTCGGTGGTCAACGCGTTGTCCACCAAGGTGGAGCTGGAGATCCAGAACGACGGATTCAACTGGGAGCAGACCTACACCTACGCGACACCCGGCGCCCTCGAGAAGGGGACCCCGACGCGCAAGACCGGCACCACGGTGCGGTTCTGGCCGGACCCCGAGATCTTCACCGAGACCACCCGATTCAACGCCGAGACCGTGGCGCGTCGTCTGCAGGAGATGGCCTTCTTGAACAAGGGCCTCACCATCACGCTGACCGATCAGCGTCCGCAGGCCATCGAGCCGCCGGGTGACGCCGACGGTGACGAGGAGAGCGGCACCACCGAGGCCGCCGAGGCGGTGAAGTCCGAGGAGGAGAAGGCCGCCGCCGCGGCCAAGCCGAAGACCCGCACCTATCACTACCCCGACGGCCTCGTCGACTACATCAAGCACCTCAACCGGACCAAGCAGTCGATCCACACCACCGTCGTCGGCTTCACCGGCCAGGGGACCGGCCACGAGGTCGAGGTCGCGATGCAGTGGAATGCAGGCTATTCCGAGTCGGTTCACACCTTTGCCAACACCATCAACACCCATGAGGGCGGTACCCACGAAGAGGGATTCCGCGCCGCGCTGACCCTCACCGTGAACAAGTACGCGGTGGACAAGAAGCTCATCAAGGACAAGAAGGAAGACCGCCTCTCGGGTGACGACATCCGCGAGGGCCTCGCCGCGGTGATCTCGGTGAAGGTCGGGGATCCGCAGTTCGAGGGTCAGACCAAGACCAAGTTGGGCAACACCGAGGTCAAGGGATTCGTCCAGCGCGTGTGCAGTGAGCACCTCGGGCACTGGCTGGAGGCCAACCCGGCCGAGGCGAAGACGATCATCAAGAAGATCGTCGAGTCGCAGCGGGCCCGGATGGCAGCGCGCAATGCCCGCGATCTGGTGCGCCGCAAGACCGCCACCGACATCGGTGGCCTCCCCGGCAAGCTCGCCGACTGCCGCAGCAACGATCCGAGCAAGTGCGAGGTCTACATCGTGGAGGGCGACTCGGCCGGCGGCAGCGCCAAGTCGGGCCGTGACTCGATGTACCAGGCGATCCTGCCGTTGCGCGGCAAGATCATCAACGTCGAGAAGGCGCGCATCGACCGGGTACTCAAGAACACCGAGGTCCAGTCGATCATCACCGCGTTCGGCACGGGCATCCACGACGAGTTCGACATCAGCAAGCTCCGCTATCACAAGATCGTGCTGATGGCCGACGCCGACGTCGACGGTCAGCACATCTCGACCCTCCTGCTCACCTTGCTGTTCCGCTTCATGCGGCCGCTCATCGAGCACGGTCACGTGTTCCTCGCGATGCCGCCGCTGTACAAGCTCAAATGGCAGAAGTCGGCGCCGGAGTTCGCCTATTCCGACCGCGAGCGGGACGGACTGCTCGAGGCCGGGCGTGCGGCGGGCAAGAAGATCAACCCGGACGACGGCATCCAGCGGTACAAGGGCCTCGGCGAGATGAACGCCAAGGAACTGTGGGAGACCACGATGGACCCGGCCGTGCGTGTCCTGCGTCAGGTCACCCTCGACGACGCCGCGGCCGCCGACGAACTGTTCTCCATCCTGATGGGTGAGGACGTCGCCGCCCGACGCAGCTTCATCGCCCGCAACGCGAAAGACGTTCGTTTCCTCGATGTCTGATCGCGGGTTCCTGCGATTCCGCTCCGATCGGAGAAAGTACACACATGACTGACACCACCCTGCCGCCCGCCGGCGGTGAAGGCGATCGCATCGAGCCCGTCGATCTCGGGCAGGAGATGCAGAAGAGCTACATCGACTACGCGATGAGCGTCATCGTGGGCCGTGCGCTCCCCGAGGTCCGCGACGGTCTCAAGCCGGTGCACCGCCGCCTCCTCTACGCGTCTTTCGACGCCGGGTTCCGTCCCGACCGCAGCTACGTCAAATCGGCGAAACCCGTTGCGGAGACGATGGGTAACTACCATCCGCACGGCGACACCGCGATCTACGACGCCCTGGTGCGCCTCGCCCAGCCGTGGTCGATGCGGTACCCGCTCATCGACGGTCAGGGCAACTTCGGCTCGCGGGGCAACGACGGCGCCGCGGCGATGCGTTACACCGAGGCCCGGCTCACCCCGCTGGCCATGGAGATGCTGCGCGACATCGGCGAGGAGACAGTCGATTTCGTCCCCAACTACGACGGCAAGACCAATGAACCGACGGTCCTGCCGTCGCGTATCCCGAACCTGCTGATCAATGGTTCCGGCGGTATCGCCGTCGGTATGGCGACGAACATGCCCCCGCACAACCTCAACGAGGTCGCCGATGCGGTGTTCTGGGCGCTGGAGAACCACGACGCCGACGACGAGACCACCCTCGCCGCGTGCATGGAGTGCATCAAGGGACCCGACTTCCCCACGGCCGGACTGATCGTCGGCAGCCAGGGGATCAAGGACGCCTACACCACCGGGCGCGGCAGCATCCGGATGCGCAGTGTCGTCGACATCGAGGAGAACAAGGGATCCACCACGCTGGTGGTCACCGAGTTGCCCTACCAGGTCAACCCGGACAACCTGATCCAATCGATCGCCGAGCAGGTCAACGAGGGAAAGCTGAAGGGCATCAGCCGGATCGAGGATCAGTCCTCGGACCGCGTCGGCATGCGGATCGTGGTGACGCTGCGTCGCGACGCCGTCGCCAAGGTCGTCCTGAACAACCTGTACAAGCACAGCCAGTTGCAGACCAGCTTCGGTGCGAACATGCTGTCCATCGTCGACGGCGTGCCCCGCACGCTGCGTCTGGACCAGATGATCCGCTACTACGTGGCGCATCAGATCGACGTCATCGTGCGACGGACGCGGTACCGGTTGCGCAAGGCCGAGGAACGCGCGCACATCCTGCGCGGTCTGGTGAAAGCCCTTGACGCGCTTGACGAAGTGATCGCGCTGATCCGCCGCTCGGCCAACACCGAGACCGCGCGTACCGGCCTGATCGACCTCCTCGACATCGACGAGATCCAGGCCGATGCCATCCTCGCGATGCAGTTGCGCCGTCTGTCGGCCCTGGAACGCCAGAAGATCGTCGACGAACTCGCCGAGATCGAACTCGAGATCGCCGATTACAAAGACATCCTCGACCGGCCCGAGCGTCAGCGCGCCATCGTGCGCGACGAGCTCAAGGAGGTCGTCGAGAAGTACGGTGACGAGCGTCGGACCAAGATCATCGCGGCCGACGGCGATGTGAGCGACGAGGATCTGATCGCCCGCGAGGACGTCGTCGTCACGATCACCGAAACCGGATACGCCAAACGCACGAAGACCGACCTGTACCGCAGCCAGCGTCGCGGCGGCAAGGGTGTGCAGGGTGCCGGTCTCAAGCAGGACGACATCGTCAAACACTTCTTCGTGTGCTCGACCCACGACTGGATCCTGTTCTTCACCACCAAGGGTCGCGTCTACCGCGCCAAGGCCTACGAGCTGCCCGAGGCGAACCGCACCGCCCGTGGTCAGCATGTCGCCAACCTCCTGGCCTTCCAGCCGGAGGAGCGGATCGCCCAGGTCATCCAGCTGAAGACCTACGAGGATGCGCCGTATCTGGTGCTCGCCACCCGCAACGGCCTGGTGAAGAAGTCGCGACTGGTCGACTTCGACTCCAACCGCTCCGGCGGCATCGCGGCGATCAACCTGCGTGGCGAGGACGAATTGGTCGGCGCCCAATTGTGCAGCGCCGACGATGATCTGCTCCTGGTGTCGCAGAAGGGACAGTCGATCCGGTTCCACGCCGACGACGAAGCCCTGCGGCCGATGGGCCGGCAGACCTCCGGCGTCCAGGGCATGCGGTTCAACACCGACGACACGCTGTTGTCACTGAACGTCGTCCGCGAGGGCACCTACCTGCTGGTCGCCACCTCCGGCGGGTACGCCAAGCGGACCGGTATGGACGACTACCCGGTGCAGGGTCGCGGCGGCAAGGGTGTGCTGACGATCGCCCACGATCGTCGACGCGGTGAACTGATCGGCGCGCTCATCGTCGACGACGACTCCGAGCTCTACGCCATCACCTCGGGGGGCGGCGTCATCCGCACCACGGCGAAATCGGTGCGCAAGGCCGGACGCCAGACCAAGGGTGTCCGTCTGATGAACATCGACGAGGGCACCACGGTCATCGCCATCGCCCGCAACGCCGACGAACCGGACGAGACAGAGGTCTCTTCCTAGGCGTTAGGGTGAAGGCCACTGTTGCTCGACCCGTCGCGAGTCGACGGGTCGGGGAACGGCGGGCTCGGACCCGGCGCCGAGCGAGCAACGTCAGGAACGCCTGAGTGAGGGAATGTCTGTGAGCACACCGAACGAGCCGCATCAGGACCAGAACGGGCGCCCCGCCGGGGGACCGGCGGGACCCGGAACGGGAACCCCGACC